>VTPL01000053.1 GCA_008638165.1 Pelagibacteraceae bacterium | reverse complement strand
TTTGCAATCCTCTGCGTAACCATTCCGCCACGTTGCCTTAAGTTTTAGTAAATAGCTACAAGCAGTTTTATATAAAATATTTTTGATTAGTCTATTAAATAACCATCTAATTTGATTATTGTTAATTTAGATTATTAAATTATAAACTAAATACACCCATGAGTAGCGATAAATACATTCATTTAGATGTTGAAGATAAGATTTATTCTTATTGGGAAAAAAATGAATTATTTAAACCAAGATCTAATTCAAAAAAATATTCAGTAGTAATCCCACCACCAAATGTAACTGGATCATTGCATATGGGGCATGCATTAAACAATTCAATTCAAGATTTTTTAGTTCGATATTATCGAATGAATAGTTATGAAACTCTTTGGCAACCAGGAACCGATCATGCCGGTATAGCAACACAAGCTCTTGTTGAAAGAAAACTGGAAAAAGAGGGTATCAATAAAACTGATCTGGGTAGAGAAAAATTTATCGAAAAGGTTTGGGAGTGGAAAAACCAATATGGTGATATTATCATTAATCAGCTTAAAAAATTAGGTTGCTCATGTGATTGGTCCCGTAATGCTTTTACCATGGACGAAAACCTCTCAAAATCTGTAATAAAAGTATTTGTTGAGCTTCATAAGAAACAATTAATTTATAAAGCTAAAAAACTTGTTAATTGGGATACTGTTTTAAAAACAGCTATTTCTGATTTAGAAGTTGATCAAAGAGAAGTAAATTCTAAAATATATTATATTCGTTATCCAATTGATGGCACTTCTGATTTTATTACCATTGCAACAACAAGACCTGAAACAATGTTTGGAGATACTGCAATTGCAGTTAATCCAAAAGATGATCGTTTTAAAACATTAGTTGGAAAAACAGTAACTATTCCAATTGTTGGTCGAAAAATTAAAATTATTGAAGATGATTACGCTGATCCAGAACAAGGCACAGGAGCATTAAAGATTACGCCTGCTCATGATTTTAATGATTACGAAGTTGGAGTTAGAAATAATTTAGAAGTTATAAATATTTTTACAGAAGATGGAAAAATTAATGAAAATGCACCTAAAGATTATACTGGATTAGATAGATTTGATGCACGTAAAAAACTTTTAAAAGAATTAAAAGAAAAAGAATTTTTTGTTAAAGATGAAGATATAAGAAATAAAGTTCCTTATGGTGATAGATCGAATTCAGTTATAGAACCTTTTTTAACTGATCAATGGTTTGTTGATGCAGAAAAACTGGCAGTTAAAGCAAAAGAAATTGTTAATAATAAAAAAACAAATTTTTTTCCTGAAAATTGGTCAAAGACTTATTTTCAATGGATGAATAATATTGAACCCTGGTGTATTTCACGTCAATTATGGTGGGGTCATCAAATCCCCGCATGGTATGGTCCAGATGGTAAAATCTTTGTTGCTAACAACGAAGAAGAAGCAAAAAAAGATGCTAAAGATTTCTATAACAAAGATGTTGAATTAATTAGAGATCCAGATGTTTTAGATACTTGGTTTTCATCAGGACTTTGGCCTTTTGCTACATTGGGTTGGCCAGAAAAAACTGAATATCTTGAAAAATTTTATCCAACAACTGTTCTTGTTACTGGCTTTGATATTATCTTTTTTTGGGTTGCAAGAATGATGATGTTTGGAATGGAGTTTTTAAACAAAGAACCTTTTAAAGATATTTATGTTCATGCATTAGTAAGAGATGAAAAGGGACAGAAAATGTCAAAATCCAAAGGAAATGTAATTGATCCTTTAGATTTAATTGAGAAATATAGTGCGGATGCATTAAGATTTACTTTGCTTTCCATGGCATCTCCCGGAACAGATGTTAAACTTTCTGAAGATAGAGTTAAAGGTTATAGAAATTTTTTAAATAAATTATGGAATGCTAACAACTTTTTAATTTCTAATGAATGTGATTTCAATTCAAATGAAAAACCAAATTTTACACTAAATATTAACAAGTGGATATACAGCGAATTAATTGAAGTTAAGAGCACCATTGAACAAAATATAAAAGATTATCGTTTTGATGAGGCTGCAAAAAATTCCTATAAATTTGCATGGAATTCTTATTGTGATTGGTATTTAGAGTTATCAAAAACAATTTTATATTCCGACGATGATAGTGCCAAAAATGAAGTTAGAGCTACTGCTGTATACGTTTTTAAGCAATTATTAAAAATTCTTCATCCATTTATCCCATTTGTAACTGAAGAAATATGGCTGAATAATAAGTTTGATAATTCAAGTAAAGATTATTTAATGTATTCAAATTGGCCTAATGATGAGACAAAAAAAGATCAATCTTCAATAGATGTTCAAAAAATTATAGACATTATTTCTGATTTAAGATCATTTAAAAATGAGCTTAATGTAAGCCCAGGTTCTTTCACGGATATTTCTATTAAAAATTTGAATAAAGATAGTCAAAAATTTATTAAAGATAACGAGACTGTTTTAAAAAAATTAGGAAGAATAAATAAGTTTCATAATGAAGATTTAGATAAATCTGCAGCTTCAATGGTAATATCTGGTGAAATTTATAAGATTTATTTTGACGAAAATGTTGATCTTGATTTGATAAAATCTAACTTACTTAAAAAACAAGAAAAATACCAAAATGAATTAAACAGTATATCTAAAAGATTATCTAACAAAGGATTTGTAGATAGAGCACCAAAAGAGATTGTTGAACAAGAAAAAACTAATTATAATAATTTAGAAAATGATATTAAGAAAATCTCATTAACCATAGAGGGAATATAATGCCAAAATTTAATAAAAAGAAACTTCCAAGCAGACATACTTCACTAGGCGCAGATAGAGCACCGCACCGATCTTTTTATTATGCAATGGGTGAAACCGAAAAAGACGTATCAAAACCTTTTGTCGGTGTTGTATCAACTTGGAATGAAGCAGCTCCTTGTAATATTGCTTTAATGAGACAAGCTCAATCAGTTAAAAAAGGTGTTAGAGCTAATGGTGGAACTCCTAGAGAATTTTGTACAATTACGGTTACTGATGGAATTGCAATGGGTCATGAAGGTATGAAGTCTTCTTTGATCTCACGTGAAGTAATAGCAGATTCAGCTGAGCTAACTGTTAGAGGTCATTGTTATGATGCATTAGTTGGTATTGCTGGATGTGATAAATCTTTACCCGCTTTAATGATGGCGATGGTTCGTTTAAATGTTCCAAGTGTTTTTATTTATGGAGGTTCAATTCTTCCTGGAAGATATAAAGGGAAAGATGTTACTGTTGTTGATGTTTTTGAAGCTGTTGGAAAACATTCATCAGGTCAAATGTCAGCAAAAGAATTAAGAGCTTTAGAATTAGTTGCGTGTCCTAGTGCTGGTGCTTGTGGAGGTCAGTTTACAGCAAATACAATGGCATGTGTATCTGAAGCTATTGGTTTAGCTTTACCTTACTCTGCTGGTACTCCTGCGCCTTATGAGGAAAGAGATAAGTACGCAAAAGAAAGTGGTAAAACTGTTATGAACCTTTTAGCTAAAGGAATTAAACCAAGAGATATAGTTACAAGAAAAGCTTTAGAAAATGCAGCAACAATTGTTGCAGCAACAGGTGGTTCAACGAATGCTGCTTTACATTTACCTGCTATTGCAAATGAAGCAGGGATTAAGTTTGATCTAATGGATGTTGCAAAAATATTTAAAAGAACTCCTTATCTTGCAGATTTAAAACCGGGTGGAAAATATGTTGCAAAAGATATGTGGTTAGCTGGTGGTGTGCCAATGTTATTAAAAACACTTTATGATGGTGGATATATTCATGGGGATTGTATGACAGTTACAGGCAAAACCATGAAAGAAAATTTAAGAAAAATTAAGTTTAATCCAAAACAAAAAGTTTTAAGAGCCTACAATAACCCATTATCACCAGATGGTGGGGTAGTTGGGCTAAAAGGTAATTTAGCTCCTGAAGGTGGAATTGTTAAAATTGCAGGATTAAAGAAATTACAATTTACTGGTAAAGCAAGATGTTTTGATAATGAAGAAAGCGCAATGAAAGCTGTTCAAAGCAGAAAATATAATGATGGGGATGTTATTGTAGTTAGATATGAAGGTCCTGTTGGAGGACCTGGTATGAGAGAAATGTTATCGACAACTGGTGCTATTTATGGACAAGGAAAAGGTGAGAAAGTAGCTCTTATAACTGACGGAAGGTTCTCTGGTGCCACAAGAGGCTTCTGTGTAGGTCATGTGGGCCCTGAGGCGGCTCTAGGAGGTCCTATAGCCCTTTTAAGGAATGGAGATATCATCGATATTGATGCAAAAAAAGGAACAATAAACGTTAGATTGTCAAAAGCTGAACTTGCTAAGAGAAAAAGAAAATGGAAAGCTAAAAAATCTGACTTTGGGTCTGGAACAATTTGGAAATATGCTCAAACAGTTGGTCCTGCTTATTTGGGAGCACCAACACATCCTGGAAAGAAAAAAGAAGTTAGAGAATATTCTAAGATTTAATGAAAATAAGACCAGTTATTTTATGTGGTGGTGCTGGCACAAGGCTTTGGCCAAATTCTAAAAATCATCAAGCAAAACAATTTATTGATTTTGGTAATTGGACTTTACTTGGCAAAACTTTAGAGAGAGTTAAGGCATCTATATTCGACGCCCCAATTATAAGCACTAATTCAAAATATCTAAAACAAGTAAAACAACATTTAAAAAAACATAAAATAAAAAAATTTAAAATTGTTCTCGAGCCAGCAAAAAGAAACACAGCTCCTGCTATTTTAAGTACTGCATTAATTAAAGATATTCCAATGGAGCAACCATTAATGTTTTTCTCAGCTGATCATTTAATTGAAAAAACAAATATCTTTAATAAAGCTATTCATAAAAACAAAGCTAATTTAACTGATCAAAATATATTTATATTTGGAATTAAACCAACCTCACCATCAAGTGAATATGGATATTTCATAACAAAAAAAATTAAAGGTAATATTAATAAAGTAACAAAATTTATTGAAAAACCAAAAGAAGCTAAAGCAAAACAAGTAATTAAGCAAAAAGGTTATTGGAATTCAGGGATGTTTTTTCTTCGAAAAGATTCAATTATCAATAACTTTAAAAAATATCAGCCAACAATTTATAGAAACTGCATTAAGGCTGTGAATAAAGCTAAATATAAATCTAATACTTATTATTTAAATAAAGCCTCATTTATAAAAGCTACTGCTAAATCATTTGATTATGCAATTTTAGAAAAGACTAAACATATTAATGCTATTAAATTAGATATTCCCTGGTCTGATCTTGGAAGCTGGAAAGAGATCTTAAAAATGTATGACAAAGATAAAAACAAATATATCAAGAAAAAAAATATTTATTACCGACCATGGGGAAATTATACAAATTTATTTGAGGGAAAAGAATTTTTGATTAAAGAACTATATGTAAAACCTAAAGGAATTTTAAGTCTACAAAAACATCATCATAGAGCTGAACATTGGTTGGTCACTAAAGGAAATCCAAAAATTACTCTTAATAAAGATAGTTTTATAAAAAAACCTAATGAGCATATTTTTATTCCATTAGAAGCAATTCATAGAATTCAAAAC
>VTPL01000052.1 GCA_008638165.1 Pelagibacteraceae bacterium | reverse complement strand
TTAATTTTATTAATAGTTTTATCCTAAAAGATTTTAAGGTTGATTATACATTTTTAAACACCGTAAATAAAAATAATATGATCAAAAGATTAAAAATTAGAAAATCACTTAATAGATATGATAAATTTAAAAGTAGTTTTTACCAAAAAGTTCAGAGAGGTTTTTTAAATTTAGCAAAAAAAAATAAAAGTAAATATCAAATCATTGATTCAAATAAAGATATTGAGCATAACAAATCAATAATTATCCGATCAATAGATAAATTGTTATGAGTTATTTAGAACCTATCAATCAAACTAAACTTTATGGTTTAGAAAAATATTTTACTGAATTGGTTAATTTTTATAAAAATGGAAATTACCCAAATAAAATCCTATTTAGTGGCCAAAAAGGAATTGGCAAAGCTACGCTGGCATTTCATTTTATTAATTATGTATTAACGTTAAATGATGAAAAAAAATATGACATAAAAAATTATCAAATAAATAGTGAAAGCCCAGAATTCAAAACAATTAATAATAAATCTAATACAAATTTAATAACAATTGATGTTAATGAAGATAAGAAATCAATTGATATAAATCAAATTAGAGAACTTATAATTAATTTAAATAAGTCATCATTTAATAAAAAACCAAGATTTGTTTTAATTGATAATATTGAATTGTTAAATATCAACTCAATTAATGCATTATTAAAAATTCTTGAAGAACCAAATGAAAATATAAATTTTATTTTAATTCATAATAATCGTAAAATCTTGTCTACATTATTATCAAGATGCATAAATTTTAAGATTAGTTTGTCTAATAATGATTATTTAAAAATTTCAAATCAACTTTTGAATAATGATTTAAACAATTTAGTAAGCAATGAATTAATCAATTATTATTTTACACCAGGTGAAATTTATCAATTAGTTCAATTTTCTTCAGAAAATGACTATGATTTATCAAATATAGATTTAAAAAACTTTCTTAAGATTTTAATCAATGACACCCAATATAAAAAGAATAATTTTATCAACAATATGATGTATAGTTTGATGGAATTTTATTTTAGAAAATCAAATCAATCTTTTTCAAAATTACTTAATGAAAAATATAGTTATTTTATTAAAAGAATTTCAGATACAAAAACTTATAATTTAGATAAAGAGTCGTTATTTATGGAATTTAATGAAGAAATTTTAGATGCCTACTAAAACCTATTATATTACTACTCCAATATATTATCCCTCTGCAAAACCGCATATGGGACATGCATACTCAAGTATTATTGCAGATTTTTTTGCAAGATTTAAAAGAATTGATGGTTTTGATGTAAATTTTTTAACTGGTACTGACGAGCATGGACTTAAAATTCAAAGAGCCGCTGAAAAAAAAGGTCTAGACACCCTTAAATTTTGTGATGAGATTAGCAAAACTTTTAGGGACCTATCTCAAACTCTTAATCTTACAAATACTGATTTTATAAGAACTACTGAGGATCGTCATAAAAAGTCTGTTCAAAATTTATGGAAAGAACTAGAAAAAAATGACGACATATATTTATCTAAATATTCAGGGTGGTACTCCGTTTCTGATGAAGCATTTTATACAGAAGATGAAATTGAAGAAGTCGATGGAAATAAAGTAGCTAAATCATCTAGGTCTCCAGTTGAATGGATGGATGAAGAGTCATATTTTTTTAGACTTTCAAAATGGGAAAAACCACTGCTTGATTATTATGAAAATAACCCTGACTTCATTTCTCCAAAAGCAAGAAAAAATGAAGTCATCAGTTTTGTTAAAAGTGGTTTAAAAGATTTGTCAGTTAGCAGAAAAAGTTTTTCTTGGGGAATACCTGTACCAGGAAATAATGAGCATGTGATCTATGTCTGGTTAGATGCTTTAACTAATTATATTAGTGCCCTGAATTACCCTGATATGAATAATGATCTTTTAAAAAAATATTGGCCTGCAAATGTACATTTGATTGGTAAAGATATATTAAGATTTCATGCTGTATATTGGCCAGCTTTTTTATTAGCCGCAAGAATACCTTTGCCTAAAAAAATTTATGGTCATGGCTGGATATTGTCAGGTGAGGAGAAAATGTCTAAATCAAAAGGCAATATTTTAGATCCAATTGAAATAATTGATCAATATGGCTTAGATCCTTTAAGATATTATTTAATTAAAGAGGTGTCTTTTGGAAATGATGGAAATATTTCACAAGATAGATTGGAGGATTGCATAAATAGCGATTTGGCAAATAATTATGGAAATCTCTGTCAAAGAGTTACTGCTTTTGCCATTAAAAACTGTGAAGGTAAAATTCCTAAAGATATTGAATTTAATAAAGATGATCTAATAATTTTGGATAAATTTAAAGATAATATTGATTTAATAAGAAAAAAAATTGATGAATTAGATCTAAATTTTTATATTGAGTTTATTGTAAATTCACTATTTGAAGCAAATAAATATTTTAATGACCAAGAGCCTTGGAAAAAAAAAGATGATATCAAAAGATTGAGCACAATTGTTTATACAACTCTAGAAATTGTAAGAAAAATAAGTTTTATGTTGTATCCAATAATTCCTCAATCATCATTAAATGCTTTAAAAATTTTTTCTATTAATGAAAACCAAATTGATTTTTCAACTATTGAAAATCATAATTATTTATCAAATTTAGATACAATTAATAAAATAGATATTTTATTTAAAAAAATTGAAAAAAATAATGATTGATTCTCATTGCCATTTAGACCATGCACCACTTTTTGATGACATCGATAATATAATTAAAAGATCTAAAGAAATAGGTATAGAAAAATTACTTACAATTTGCACAACTTTGGAAAGTTTTAAAAAAATTAAAATTTTAGTAAATAAAGATGAGATAATATATGGAACATACGGAATTCATCCTCATGAAGCTAAAAATGATAAAGTAAATTCAGATAAAATAATCGCAGAAATTAAAACTAATAATAAAATAATTGGTATAGGGGAAACGGGATTAGATTTTTACTACAATCATAGTGATAAAGATGATCAGATAACTAGCTTTGAAGAACATATAAAAGCTGCAATTGATCTAAATATTCCATTAATTATCCACTCAAGAAATGCTGAAAAAGAAACATTGGAAGTTTTTAATAAATACAAAAATCACAATTTAAAAATTTTAATGCACTGTTTTACTGGTTCAAAAGAGTTTGCGGAAAATTTATTATCTTTTGGAGCTTATTTTTCTGCAAGTGGAATTATTACTTTTAAAAACTCATTAGAATTACAAAATACTTTTAAATTTATTCCATTAAATAGAATACTCATTGAAACTGACAGTCCTTATTTGGCGCCTGTACCAAATAGGGGCAAACAGAACGAACCTTCCTATGTCAAATATACCGCTCAAAAACTTGCTGATATAAAAAATATTTCAAATATAGACTTAATAAAGAATACGACATCAAACTTTAATTCTCTTTTTAACTAATGAAATTTACGATTTTAGGATGTGGTAGCTCAATGGGAGTTCCAAGATCAGATGGTTTTTTTGGTAACTGTGATCCAAAAAATAAAAAAAATTACAGAACAAGGTGTTCTGCGTTAATACAAACACAGTCTGAAAATGTATTAATTGATACATCTCCTGATTTAAGACAACAATTAATTAACAATAAAGTTAAAAAAATAGATAAAGTTTTTTATTCTCATATGCATGCTGATCAAACACATGGCATTAATGATTTAAGAGTTTTTTATATCCAAAACAAAAAAACTATCCCTGTATATGCGGATAATCCAACTAAAAAATATTTATTTAATACTTTTAGATATTGTTTTATTAATAATAGCAAAGAATATCCAGCTACACTTAAATTAAACTCTATAAAAGATAATTTAATCATTTCAGATGGTAAAAAAAAACTTAAAGTTAAAACAATTAAAGTTAAACATGGTAAAGTTAATAGTATTTGTTACATAATTGATAAAAAAATTGCTTATATAAGTGACATTAGTGATATTTCAAAAAAAGATTATAAATTTTTTAGAAATCTTAAATTTTTAATAATTGACTGTTTATGGCTACGTTATCATCCATCACATTTGAATTTAGAAAGTTCTTTAAAATTTATTAATGAATTTAAACCTAAAAAAGCAATACTAACTAATCTTCATTCTGATTTAGATTACAGTTATTTAAAAAAAACTTTGCCTAAAAATATCGTGCCTGCTTATGACGGTCTTACAGTAATTTTATAATATTTCTTCAATCTTACTTGTTAATTTTTTTGACATTGGTTTTGTAAATGATGAGTAGGTATCCTCAATTTTTCCATCTTTATTAATTAATATCTTATGAAAATTCCACTTTGGTACAGCCGCGTTCCCAAAGTTTTCCTTTGCCCATAAATAAATAGGATGGGCATTTTCTCCTTTAACATCAATTTTTGTGGTCATTGGAAATGTTATATTGAAATTTGTTTCACAAAAATCTTTTATTTCATTATTGCTTCCTGGTTCTTGTCCACCAAACTGAT
Source organism: Pelagibacteraceae bacterium (assembly GCA_008638165.1). Taxonomy (GTDB): domain Bacteria; phylum Pseudomonadota; class Alphaproteobacteria; order Pelagibacterales; family Pelagibacteraceae; genus Pelagibacter. Next base: position 1,217 of record VTPL01000052.1, on the reverse strand, counting down.
TTGAAGGAACACCTAGAACAACCAATCCTTTTTCACTATATTTGTCATATAATTCTTGAAGTTCAGAGTATTGTTTTGTGAAACCACAATTACTAGCAACATTTACAAGTAAAACTGTTTTATTTTTAAACTTCTCTAGCGCAAAAGTTTCTTCATTAATATCTTTGATATTAAAATCGAAAAATATTTTATCATATTTTGCATTTCCAGTATTAAAAAATGAGATCATAAAAATTATAATATAAAATAATTTTTTAAGGTTAATCATTTATTTTTTGCAGAAATCAACAGTAAGAAGTAACCAAAAACTGTAGAGAGTAGGGAGCCAGATAGAACACCAATTTTAACTCCATCAATATATTGAGTATTTTCAACAAAAGCTAAATTCCCAACAAATAAACTCATTGTAAAACCAATTCCTGTTAAAATCGATACACCATAAATGCTCAACCAATTAGAATTGTTAGGCATATCAGCAAATTTAAATTTTACAGAAACATAAGAGAATAATAATACACCAATTTGTTTTCCAAAGAAAAGACCCATTAATATTCCTAGTGGAACTGGATTTAATAAACTTGCTAAAGATAATCCTTCAAGATTAACACCTGCATTAGCAAATGCGAAGATAGGCATAATGATAAATGCAACATAAGGAGATATACCGTGTTCTAGTTTAACTAATAAAGAAAAGTCATGATCTTTAAGTCTGTGAGGAATTGTTGATGCTAGTAATACACCTGCAATTGTTGCATGAATTCCTGATTTGTAAGTGAAAAACCACATGCACAATCCTATTAATAGATATGGTGTAAAAATTTTAACTGAAAATTTATTTAATACTAATAACAAAATGTAACTTATTAGTATTAAACTTAAATAAGGAATACTTAAATCACCAGAATAAAAGAATGCTATGATTAGTATTGCACCTAAATCATCTATGATTGCAAGTGCTGTTAAAAATACCTTCAATGAAATTGGAACTCTTGAACCAAGTAAAGATAATATTCCTAGAGAAAAAGCAATATCAGTTGCTGAAGGTATTGCCCATCCATTAATTGTTTCTGAATTTCCATAATTGATAACAACATAAAATAATGCTGGTACAACCATTCCGCCAACAGCAGCTATAATTGGAAGCATTGCTTGTTTAATGTTAGATAATTCACCTTGAAGAAATTCTCTTTTGATTTCAAGGGTTACAAAAAAGAAAA
>VTPL01000051.1 GCA_008638165.1 Pelagibacteraceae bacterium | reverse complement strand
GGATTACAGCACCTGCTGGCAGAAGAATGGGGCATGCTGGAGCAATAATTTCAGGCGGCAAAGGTGGCGCGGAAGATAAGATTAAAAAAATGGAAGACTGTGGAATTACTATGGCTAATTCTCCGTCTAAGATAGGAAAAACTCTTTTTGATAAATTGTCTAATTGAAAAATAGCTTCTCAGTAATATACTCCAACTATAAATGTCTCTAACAAAAAATCTTGAGTTTGAAAAAACTTCATTTTTAACTAAATCTAATAGCGCGTTCCTGGAGCAAATGTATTTAAAATACATTAATAAAGATCTAGATCTGCCTAGTAGTTGGAAAAATTATTTTGATGATTTAGGAGATGAGCTTGATTTAGTAGTTAATGAAATTAAGGGTCCTTCTTGGGCTCCAATAAAAAAACAAATCAATATTGTTGAAAAAAAACCAAAAAAAGAAGTTCATTCAAATGGTTCAGTTAAAAATGTAATTTCTGAAAATAATTTACAAAACAATATAGACTCAATAAAAGCTGTTGAGTTAATTAGGGCTTATAGGCTTAGAGGCCATTTATTGGCTAAACTAGATCCTCTTGGATTAAAAAAAACTGAATATTTAGAAGAGCTACACCCAGAATATTATGGTTTCAAAAAAAGTGATTATAAAAGAGAAATATTTTTAAATGATGTTACGAATAAAAAATATTCAAATATCAGTGAAATTTTAACATTCTTAAATAAAACTTATTGTGGTTCAATTGGATATGAGTACATGCATATTTCAAATCCTGAAGAAAGAATTTGGCTTAGAAGGCGAATTGAAGAAGATGAGAATGAAATTAAGTTTACAAAAAATGGAAAAGAAGCAATTTTAAATAAATTGATCCAAGCGGAAGGGTTTGAAAAATTTTTAGCTACTAAATATGTGGGAACTAAAAGATTTGGTTTAGATGGAGCTGAAAGCTTAATACCTGCTTTAGAACAAATTATCAAAATTGGTGGCCAATCTCAAATTAAAGAAGTTAAAATTGGTATGTCTCATAGAGGGAGATTAAATGTTTTAGCCAATGTACTTCAAAAATCTTATAAAAGAATATTTAACGAGTTTGCAGGAGAATTTAATTCAAGTTCCAATGAAGGAGCTGGAGATGTAAAATACCATCTTGGTGCTTCATCAAATAGAGAGTTTGACGGTAATCCAGTTCATGTGAGTTTAACTGATAACCCTTCACATTTAGAGGCGGTAAATCCTGTTGTTTTAGGTCAAACAAGAGCAAAACAATTTTTCCATAAAGATACAGAACGAAATAAAGTTATCCCAATTTTAATTCATGGGGATGCTGCTTTTGCGGGACAAGGTATAGTTGCTGAGTGTTTTGCTATGTCAGGATTACCAGGTCATAATACTGGGGGAACAATTCATATCATTGTAAATAATCAAATTGGATTTACTACAAGCCCTAGATTTGCAAGATCCTCACCATATCCATCTGATGTGGCTAAGATGGTTGATGCTCCAATATTACATGTTAATGGTGACGATCCAGAGGCAGTTATTTACGCAACAAGAATTGCTACAGAATTTAGATTAAAATTTAATAGAGACGTTGTAGTAGATTTAATTTGTTACAGAAGATTTGGACATAATGAAGGGGACGAACCATCTTTTACACAACCACTAATGTATGAAAAAATAAGATCACACCCAACTACACTTAAGTTGTATGGTCAAAAACTTACTCATGAACAGATTTTTACTGAAGAGGGAGTAAATCAAAAAATTAAAACTTTTAAAGATTTGTTAGATGATCAGTTTAAAACTGCAAAAGATTATAAGCCTAAAATTGAGTGGTTTGAAGGTACTTGGTCAAGATATAAACCAGAAAAAGGAAAAGATAAAAGAGGTGTAACAGGTGTCGATAAAGAAATCATAAAAAGTATTTCAGATAGAATAAATGTAATCCCATCAGAAATTAATCCTCATAAGACAGTGGCAAAGGTTTTTGATTTAAGAAAAAAATCAATAGATACAGAAAAAAATATTGATTGGGCCACAGCTGAATCATTGGCATTCGCAACATTGCTTAAAGAAGGTTATCCTGTAAGACTAGTAGGGCAAGACTCTGGAAGAGGAACATTTAGTCAAAGACATTCTGTATTACGAAATCAATCAGATAATAGTAGATATATTCCATTAAATCATATTTCCGAAGGTCAAAAAAAATATGAGATAGTTGATAGTTTCTTATCAGAATTAGCTGTTCTTGGATTTGAATATGGTTACAGTTTAGTTGAACCAAATACCCTTACGCTTTGGGAGGCACAGTTTGGAGATTTTGCTAACGGTGCACAAATAATTATTGATCAATTTATATCCTCAGGTGAAAGAAAATGGTCTAGGGCATCAGGTATTGTAATGCTTTTACCTCATGGTTATGAGGGGCAGGGACCAGAACATTCATCAGCACGCTTAGAGAGATTTTTACAGTTATGCTCTAATGATAATATGCAAGTTATGAATTGCACTACGCCTGCGAATTATTTTCATGCTTTGAGAAGACAAATGAAAAGAGATTTTAGAAAACCATTAATTATGATGACACCAAAATCATTATTAAGAAATAAGTATTGTGTTTCTGATTTAGAAGATTTTAGTAAAAACAACTCATTTCATAGAGTTCTTTGGGATCATGCTATTGATCCTAAGACCGAAGGTTTTATTAAATTAAAAAATAGTTCAAAAATCAGAAAAGTTATTTTATGTTCTGGTAAAGTTTATTTTGATTTATTGGAAGCTCGAGAAAAATTAAAAATTGACGATGTAATTTTATATAGAATTGAACAGTTATATCCATTTCCTGCAAAAACTTTAGTTAAAGAACTTAAACCTTATGCTAAATCAGCCACGTTTCATTGGTGTCAGGAAGAGCCCAAAAATATGGGGGCATGGTTTTCTGTTAGAGATTATATAGAATGGACATTAGATAATATTAAGGCTAATAATAACCAAATTTCTTATATAGGAAGAAGTCCAGACGCATCACCAGCAACGGGTTATGCTAAGAGACACATTTCTCAACAACAAGAAATTATTAAAAAAGTATTTGAATAAAAACAATGAGTGAAAAAATTGTAGTTCCAGTTTTAGGTGAAAGTATAACTGAAGCAACCGTTTCAAAATGGTTAAAAAGCGAAGGTGAAAGTGTTGAAGCAGATGAACCTATTGTTGAGCTTGAAACAGACAAAGTAAATTTAGAAGTCCCGTCTCCAATAAGTGGAGTCTTATCAGAAATAAATTCAAAGGATGGAACAGTAGTAGAAGTTGGAGCTTTACTTGGCTCTGTATCAGAAAATGGTTCTGGTGCTGTTAAAAAAGAAATAATTAAAAAAATTGAACCAACTGTTGCAGAAAACAATGTTGTCAATTTAGAAGTCCCCAAAAAAGAACCAAAGATCTTTGATGAGGGGTCCGAAGAAAAAAATTCGGTTGAGGAGCCATTAATTCTTACAAATGAAGTTAAAGAAGATATCAATTTAGAAACTAAGGAAGAAAATCAAACCTTATCTCCTGCGGTAAGAAAAATTGTTGTTGAAAATAAAATTGATATTCAATCTGTAAAAGGCTCAGGCAAAGATGGAAGAATTTTAAAAGGTGATTTAATAAGTCTTATGGGAGCTCAGCCCCAACCATCTGAAAGAAAAATTCAATATGGTCCTGAAGAGAAAATCAGAATGACTAGATTGAGACAGACAATTGCAAAAAGATTAAAACAAGCACAAGAAAATGCTGCCTTATTAACTACTTTCAATGAAGTTGATATGTCGAGTATCATGGAAATGAGAAAAGAAAATCAAGAGGATTTTCAAAGTAGATATGGAATAAAATTAGGCTTTATGTCTTTTTTTGTAAAAGCATGCATAGTTGCACTTAAATCTTTTCCAGCCGTCAATGCAGAAATAGATGGTGAAGATATAATTTATAAAAATTATTATAATATTAGTTTTGCAGTTGGAACTGAAAAAGGATTGGTCGTTCCAGTTTTAAAAAATGCAGATGAATTATCATTTGCAGATATTGAAAAAAATATTAAAGAAATATCTGAAAAAGCAAGAGATGGTAAATTAACAATTGAAGATCTTCAGGGTGGAACTTTTACTATTAGTAACGGTGGTGTATACGGATCAATGCTATCAACACCAATTCTAAATTTACCACAATCTGGAGTATTAGGAATGCACAATATTGTCGAACGACCAGTAGTCGTAGATGGAGAAATTAAAATAAGACCAATTATGTACTTAGCTTTATCTTATGATCATAGAATTATAGATGGAAAAGAGTCAGTTTCTTTTTTAAAAATGATTAAAGAAAACTTAGAAGATCCAAGAAGGTTGTTTTTAGATATTTAAATGTCAGAAAAATTTCAAGCAGTTGTAATCGGCGGTGGTCCAGGAGGGTACGTCTGTGCTATTAGATTAGCTCAATTAGGATTTAAAACTGCATGTATCGAGTCGAGAGGTTCATTAGGTGGAACCTGTTTAAATGTTGGGTGTATACCATCTAAAAGTTTATTAAATTTATCTGAAGAATTTCATAAAGTTAAAAATTTATCTAACAAAGGAATAGAAGTTGGAGAAGTTAAATTAAATTTAAGCAAAATGATGAAAAGTAAAGATAAAGCTGTAACAGTTTTAACTAAAGGAGTGGAATTCTTATTAAAGAAAAATAATGTTTCATATTTTAAAGGGCATGGAAGTTTTAAATCAAAAAATGAAATAATTATTAAAGGAGAAGATAATAAAGAGACATCTATCAATGCAGATAATGTAGTAATTGCAACAGGATCAGTTCCGGTATCTCTTCCAGGAATTAATTTTGATGAAAAAATAATTTTATCATCAACTGGAGCTTTAAAAATTGAGCAAGTTCCAAAAAAAATGGTTGTTGTTGGTGGAGGATATATTGGTTTAGAGATGGGATCGGTTTGGTCAAGACTAGGATCTGAAGTTCATGTAGTAGAATTTTTAGAACATATTACGCCTGGAATGGATAGAGAAATTTCTCTTGAGTTTATGAAAATTTTAAAAAAACAAGGAATAAAATTTCATATGCAGCATAAAGTTGAAAAGATTCAAAAAAACACCAATGGTGCAATAGTTACAACTACAGATAAAGAAGGAAACAAAAAAGATTTTGATTGTGATGTTGTTTTAATTTCAGTTGGAAGAAAACCTAATACAGAGGGATTAAATATACAAGCAGCTGGAATCGAATTAGATGAAAAACAAAGGGTTAAGACAGACAAAAACTTTAAAACTAATCAAGAAAATATTTATGCAATTGGGGATGTAATTGTTGGCCCAATGTTAGCACACAAAGCAGAGGATGAGGGTATAGCTGTAGCAGAAAATATTGCTGGTCAGTCAGGTCATGTAAATTACGACACTATTCCAGGAGTAGTCTACACAACACCTGAAGTTGCAGCAATTGGTAAAACTGAAGAGCAATTAAAAGAAATGAATTTAGATTATAAAATTGGAAAATTTTCTTTTATGGCAAACTCAAGAGCTAAAGCTATCGATGATGCTGAAGGATTTGTTAAAATATTGGCTGATGCTAAAACAGATAAAGTTTTAGGTGCCCATTTGATAGGACCTCATGCTGGAGAACTGATTGCAGAAATTGGTATCGCTATGGAATTTGGAGCGAGCTCAGAAGATATTGCAAGAACTTGTCATGCTCACCCTACTTTTTCAGAGGCAGTAAAAGAAGCAGCCCTTTCTGTAGATAAAAGAGCAATACACTCTTAAAATAATTTCATATTATCAAATATGAGGTATCCGATTCTTTT
>VTPL01000050.1 GCA_008638165.1 Pelagibacteraceae bacterium | reverse complement strand
CTAATTGGATTGCAGAAACAGGTAAACTTTGGAGTCCTTGGAAATTGTCTGGTGATGCATTAGAACTGGGAAAATTAAAAGCAACACTTTTATCTGTTGAAGATCAAATAGCTGCAGGTTTATCAATTATTACTGATGGTGAGCAAAGTCGTCAGCATTTTGTAACAACGTTTATTGAAAATTTATCAGGAGTTGATTTTAAAAAAAGAAAAATTGTAAGAATAAGAGATAGATACAATGCCAGTGTGCCAACTGTAATATCTAGAATTAATAGAAAAAAATCAGTTTTTTTGAAATATGCAATTTTTTTGAGAAGCCTTACCAAGTTGCCAATCAAATTTAGTTTGCCTGGACCAATGACAATGGTCGATACTCTTTTTGACAATTATTATAAAAGTAGAGAAAAGTTAGCATGGAGATTTGCAGAAGTATTAAATGAAGAAGCTAAAGATCTAGAAAAAGCAGGAATAGATTATATTCAATTTGACGAACCTGCCTTTAATGTTTTTTTTGATGAAGTTAAAGATTGGGGAATAGCAACTCTTGAAAGAGCTGCAAAAAATCTTAAGAGTAAAACTATTGTCCACATATGCTATGGTTATGGCATCAAAGCAAACAATGATTGGAAAAAATCTCTAGGCTCTGAGTGGAGGCAATATGAGAATATTTTTCCACTTTTAAATAAAAGCAAAATTAATCAAATTAGTCTTGAATGCATGAATTCAAAAGTACCATTAGACTTATTATCTCTATTGAATAATAAAGAAGTATTAGCAGGTGTAATTGATGTAGCGTCAACTAAAATCGAAACTCCTAAAGAGGTTTTTAGCCTTATTAAAAAAATTACAAAATTTGTTTCACCAAAAAAATTAACATGCTGCACTAATTGTGGAATGATTACACTTCCTCCTAAAATTGCTCAGGCTAAAATGCAAGCTATTGCAAAAGGTAGTAAACTTGCACAAAAATATCTATCTAATTAATTTATAATTTAAGATTATATAATTTCACCAGTTAATTTAGCATCATAAATTTGTTTGCAAAATTTTAATTATTAAAAAATTGATGTATTATGATTTCTAAATTTATGAAATTTTTAAACTACTCATTTTTATTATTAATTTTATTTAATATTAATCCAGCCAAATCTGATGAGAGAGATAATCAACTAAACAGATTGTTTAATGAATTAAAAATTAACAATATTGCTTTAGTTTATGGTACTGAACAAAAAATCTGGGAAATATGGAGCACTCATCCAACAGATGAAAAACTTACACTAGAGTTATTAAAGGGTTCAAATCTTATGCAGGGTGAAACTATATCAGAGTCTATTAAGATATTTTCTAAACTGATTGAACTTGATCCAAATTGGGCTGAAGCTTGGAATAAAAGAGCAACTGCTTTATATTTAATTGGTGATTACGAAGGTTCACAAAAAGATATAGATAGAGTTTTAGAATTAGAAAACAGACACTTTGGTGCTTTAGCTGGTCAAGGTTTGGTTAATATAAAATTAGAAAATTATGAAAAGGCAATTGAAAGTTATAAAAGAGCTCAAGAAATTTATCCTGCAATGCAGTCGCCTAAAATAATGATTGAACAAATAGAGCAATTAATAAAACAACAATTAATTTAACAATCTAAAGTATTTTTTCTTTCCCAGTCACTGACAGGCTTAGATTTGTCTAATTTTTCAGTTTTATTAAATTCATTAAGTTCAATTGATCTTAGTTTAATGTAGCTTTTAATCACATCTTCACCAAAAGCTTTGTTGATCATTTTATTTTCTTTTAAACAAGTAATTGCTTCTTCAATTGTATTAGGAAGCTTAGGAAGATGAGGATATTTTTCAAAATCTTCATACATATTGCAATCCAATGGTTCACCCGGATTAGTTTTTTTATTTATGCCATCAATTCCTGCAGCAATAATACCTGCTTGCATTAAATAAGGGTTAGCAGAACCATCCATTAATCTTAATTCAAATCTTCCTTTATCTGGAATTCTAATCATGTGAGTTCTGTTATTTCCGGTATAAGAAATAGTATTTGGTGACCAAGTAGCACCCGATTGTGTGGGGATTGCATTTATTCTTCGATAACTATTTATCGTTGGATTAAATAAAGCACATAATCCTCTAGCGTTTTCTAAAATTCCACCTAAGAAATTATAAGCAAGTGAACTTAAACCAAGTTTATCTTTTTTATCTAAGAACTTGTTATCTTTTTTCTTCCAAACAGAAACATGCGAATGGCAACCATTTCCAGTTAAATTATGAAAAGGTTTTGGCATAAACGTTGCTCTAAGGCCATGTTTTTCAGCTAAAGATTTTACCATGAATTTAAAAAACAAATGTCTATCTGCAGTAACCAAACTATCGGTGTAGTCCCAGTTCATTTCAAATTGTCCATTGCCATCTTCATGATCATTTTGGTATGGAGCCCAACCAAGCTCAATCATGCAATCACATATTTCTTTAATTAGATCATATCTTCTCATTAAAGCGATTTGATCATAGCTTGGTTTTGATTGAATATCTTTTGGATCAGCTATTGATTTTCCATCTTCAGTCAGTAAAAAAAATTCACACTCAACACCTGATTTCATCTGTAATTTTTTTTTAGATAATTCATTAATTTGATTTTTAAGAATTACTCTTGGAGATGCTTTAACTGGTTTGCCATTCATGTATAAATCAGATGCAAGCCATGCCACTTCTTTTTTCCATGGCAATTGAATTAAACTATCAGGATCTGGTAATGCAAACATATCAGGATCAGCTGGTGTCATATCTAACCATGTAGAAAAACCACCGAAACCTGCGCCATTTTTCTGCATATCTTTAATGGCTTGAAAGGGAACTAGTTTTGATCTCATTACCCCAAAGAAATCAACGAAACTAATAAAAAAATATTTGATACCTTTTTTTTTAGCGATGGAATAAAGATCTTTGGACATGAAATAATCCTATTTTAATAATTTCAGTTCGTCAATTTATATAATTTGTTTATCAAAAACTTTTTAAATCTATCTTCTAATAAAAATTTGTATGATTTGTTTAATTGAATTATAAATCTTTGGGCATGCCTAAAATAATTTCAGCTTATGTAAATATTGTAGATACAATTTGTGAAAAAGTTGGAAGATTTGTCATGTATGGAGTCTTTTTCATGATGTTCATTCTGATTTTGTCCTTTGTAACTAGAAATATTATTAATTACCCATTGATGTGGATTATAGAAATGGCGCAATTTACAATGACCGCTTACTACTTATTAGGTGGTGGTTATTCAATGATAACAGATGATCATGTTAGAATGGATTTGTTCTATGGTAAACTATCCAAAAGGGGTAAAGCAAAAATGGATATTTTTACCAGCTTCTTTTTAATATTTTATTTAGTCTTGTTATTGTTTGGTTCTTATACAAGTTTAATTTATACAATTGAAACTAACCAAAAACTATTTACAGCCTGGGCGCCTTACGTGTGGCCCATCAAGTCTCTCATGTTAATTGGAATTTTATTAATGTTGTTACAAGCTTTTTCAACCCTATTTAAAGATATAGCTAAATTCAGGAATAAAAAAATATAGATGTTAAAAGAATTTTTAAGTTACGAAGCGATTGCCTTATTAATGTTTGTGACAATGCTTGTAATGATGTTTACAGGTCAAAGAGTTTTTGGTGCAATTGGATTTGTTGCGGCTGCATCTGCCTTATTAGTTTGGGGAGATGGTTCAATGGAAATGCCATACACTGCAACTTGGAAATTATTCAAATGGTACCCAATGCTAACTCTTCCACTCTTTATATATATGGGCTTCATGATTTCAGAGTCTGGAATTGCCAACGATTTATATAAGATGTTTCACGTTTTATTTGGTGGAGTTAAAGGTGGTTTAGCTATTGGAACAATGTTCATGATGGTTGCAATTTCTGCAATGAATGGATTGAGTGTTGCTGGAATGGCAATTGGTGCAACAATTGCTTTACCTGAAATGCTTAGGCGAAATTACGATAAACGAATGATAACCGGCGTGGTACAAGCCGGGAGCTCACTTGGAATATTAATTCCACCAAGTGTGGTTATGGTTTTATACGGTATGATTGCAAGACAACCCGTTAGTCAGTTATGGCTTGCAGGTTTATTGCCAGGTCTATTAATGGCAAGTTTATTCATTCTTTACATTTACATTCGATGTAAATTACAACCTAATTTAGGTCCTCCACTTCCATTAAAAGAAAGAGACATTCCATTAATAGAAAAAATAAAATTATTAAAAGCAGGCATAATTCCATTTTTAATTTTCTTTTTAATGACTGGTTTATTTTTAATGGGAATAGCAAGTTTAGTAGAATGTTCAGCGGTGGGTGCTTTACTTGCAACGTTAGCCTCAATTTATAAAAAAAGATTTAATAAAAAAGTTATGGAAACAACTCTTAGAAAAACACTAGGAGTTTCATGTATGTTTATGTGGATTATTTTAGCCGCATTAACTTTTGGTGCTGTATTTGATGGTTTGGGAGCGGGTCGAGCAATAGAGACTTTGTTTGTTGAGAAATGGAATTTATCACCATGGGGTGTGTTAATCATGATGCAACTTTCATACATTTTAATGGGAATGTTTTTAGATGACACTGCAATGTTAGTTATTGTTGCACCCTTGTATGTTCCATTAATTATTGCCTTAGGATTTGATCCTATATGGTACGGAGTGCTTTACACTATTACTTGTCAAATAGCTTATATGACACCGCCATTTGGATATAATTTATTTTTAATGAAAGCAATGGCCCCTAAAGAAATAACATTAAAAGATATCTATAGTTCAATTATCCCATTTGTTCTGGTGATGGTATTTGGTTTGGCTATCGTTATGATATTTCCTGAAATTGCAACTTATCTTCCTGATAAGTACTTAAGATAGCTACAACTTAAAGTTTTATTAAAGTAATTATTTATATTTTTTTTAATAGGCGTTAATGCAATTAAAGCCGCATACTAGATTATTGAGTATTATATTCTTAAAATTTGTTATAGGATTTTGTTTTTAACCTAAGGAGGCTTTGTGAAAAAAGATAAAAAAATAATAACGAACAAACGACGTTCGTTTATTAAAAAAGCAGGTCTACTAACATTAGGAGCAGCTGGTGCTGCAACAGTTAAAGCACCATACGGTTATGCTGCTTCAAATCCAATTAAATGGAGATTACAGACATATTCTGGAGCTCCACTTGGTGCACATGTTATTAAACCACAAATCGAAGAGTTTAATAAAGCTGCTTACGGTGAAATGGAAATCGAACTGTACTATGCAGACCAATTAGTTCCAACTGATGAATTGTTTAGAGCAATGCAAGCAGGAACAATTGATGCTGTACAATCTGATGATGCAACGATGGGATCACCCGTTGATATCTCAGTGTTCGGTGGATATTTCCCATTTGCAACTAGATACAGTTTAGATGTTCCAGCTTTATTTAAATATTATGGTTTAAATGAAATTTGGGATGAAGCTTACAAAGAAGTGGACGGCGTTACTTGGTTAAGTACGAGTGCGTGGGATCCATGTCATTTGTTTACTGTAAATAAAAAAGTCACAAAACTATCTGACATGAAAGGTTTACGTGTGTTTGGAGTTCCAACTGCAGGTAAATTCTTAGCGAGATATGGATTAATTCCAGTAATCGTTCCATGGGATGATGTTGAAGTCGCTATGCAAACAGGTGAACTTGATGGAGTGTGTTGGTGTGGATTTACTGAGGCCTATGAAGTGGGTTGGGCTGACATTTGTAAATACGCTTTAACAAACTCAGTAACGGGTGCATGGTTTGGATCTTATTTTGCTAACTCTAAGAGTT
>VTPL01000049.1 GCA_008638165.1 Pelagibacteraceae bacterium | reverse complement strand
AGATGAGATGAACAATATAAGATTTGATGACGACGTTACATCCATAAACTATTCAAAAAAATCTTTTATCTATAATTTTTTAAGCTCTGTTAGACAAAAAATTGATGATCCTCTTGGTAAAAAGAGGATCAAAAATTAATAATTATTGGACTAATTAATTATTCTGCAATTACTGCTAAAAGCAATAAAGCAACAATGTTTGTAATCTTAATCATAGGATTTACTGCAGGACCAGCTGTATCTTTGTATGGATCCCCTACTGTATCTCCAGTAACTGCGGCTTTATGAGCTTCAGAACCCTTTCCACCATGATTACCATCTTCAATATATTTTTTAGCATTATCCCAAGCTCCGCCACCTGCTGTCATTGATACAGCAACGAACAGTCCTGTGATAATTACTCCTAATAACATCGCACCAACTGCAGCTAATGCAGCAACCTGCCCACCAATAGCTAGAATTATAAAATATAAAACAACTGGCGATAAAACTGGTAATAAAGAAGGAATAATCATTTCTTTAATTGCAGCAACTGTGAGTAAGTCTACTAGTTTTGCATAATCAGGTTTTTGTTTACCTTTCATAATGCCTGGGTATTTTTTAAATTGTCTTCTAACTTCAACAACAACTGCTCCACCTGCTCTTCCTACAGCCTGCATTCCCATAGAACCAAAAAGATAAGGAAGCATTCCACCTATTAGTAACCCAACGACAACATAAGGATTAGAAAGGTCAAAAGTTACAACTATACCTTCTAGAGCTGAGCCTGCTTCTTTAGAAAAATGCTTAATGTCTTCAGTGTATGCAGCAAATAGTACTAAAGCACCAAGTCCTGCTGAACCTATAGCATAACCTTTAGTTACAGCTTTTGTAGTATTACCAACAGCATCTAATGCATCTGTTGTTTTTCTTACTTTTTTATCTAATTTAGACATTTCAGCTATACCACCAGCATTATCAGTAACAGGACCATAGGCATCTAAAGCAACCACCATCCCTGCTAAAGCAAGCATTGTTGTTACTGCAATTGCTATACCAAATAAACCAGCTACAGAGTTAGTTACTAAAATTCCACCAACAATAATTAGTGCAGGAATTGCAGTTGCCTCCATAGAAATTGCTAGACCTTGAATAACGTTTGTACCATGTCCAGTTGTAGATGATGCTGCAACAGATCTTACTGGACGATAATTTGTTCCAGTGTAATATTCAGTAATCCAGATCAGTAATCCAGTTATTACTAAACCTACAACACCACAATAATATAAATCCATACCATTAAATGTTTTATTATTAACGGTATACTCATTAGCAAAACCAATTACGTAATCAGTGACAGGATAAAGTATTATGAGTGACGCAATAGCTGATACCACAAAGCCTTTATATAAAGCATTCATCACATTATTTGTGCTACCTAATCTAACGAAAAATGTTCCAATAATTGATGTCAATATACAAGCACCACCAATTGTTAATGGGTAAATCATCATGTTGATATCACCAATAAAGAAGATTGAAGATAAAACCATAGTAGCAACAATTGTTACTGCGTAAGTTTCAAACAAATCAGCAGCCATACCTGCACAATCACCAACGTTATCGCCAACGTTATCAGCAATTACTGCTGGGTTTCTTGGATCATCTTCAGGAATTCCTGCCTCAACTTTACCAACTAAATCAGCTCCTACATCAGCGCCTTTAGTAAAAATACCACCACCTAATCTTGCAAAAATTGAAATTAAAGATGCACCAAATCCTAGTGCAACTAAAGCATTTACAATTTCTCTCTCATCAATGTTATATTTAAGTAAAAAGTAATAATAAACAGCAATAGCTAAAAGAGCTAAACCAGCAACCAACATACCTGTAACAGCACCAGATCTAAAAGCAACAGAAAGACCCTGAGCAAGACCTTTTCTAGAAGCTTCAGCGGTTCTTACATTGGCTTGAACTGAAACCAACATACCAACATAACCAGCTATACCTGATAAAGTAGCACCTATCAAATAACCCAAACCAACAAGTGGGCTAAATGCAAAACTAACAATAACCAAAACAACCACACCAACAATTGCGATAGTTTTGTATTGTCTAGCTAAATAAGCTTTTGCTCCAATTTGAATTGCAGATGCAATTTCTTGCATTTTAGCATTTCCAGCGCTTTGATTTAAAATATTTTTACCAGTGAAAAATCCATAAACAATGGATAAAAAACCAGCTCCTATTGTATATAAAAGTATTGTCTCTACAGATGTGCTCATAATTACCTTAAGTTTGTTGGTTATTAAAATTTAAGCCCGGACAATACAAAAAAAGCTAAAAAAGACAATAATAAGTTTTAAAATCGATGAACATAACCCTTGTTATTTACCCTTAAAACTCTACCTTTTTGATCAATAATAGATGATTTATGTGAAGATGGTAAAATTCTTCCAATTTTAGTTATTTTTAAATTAAGTTTTTTCGAAGCTGCTTTAATGATTCTTGATTTATTTTTATTTGCAGTAAATAAAATTTGATAATCATCACCATTTGAAATCATTTTAATCTTCTGAAATCGATGTTCTTTTATTAATATTTCCATTTGCTTTGAAATTGGGACTTTGTCTAGATGGATTTCATATCTCAATTTTTGACTATTAATCATTTTTTCTAAATCAGCAAATAAACCATCTGAAATATCAATTGAAGAGTTAGAAAATTTTAATAATTTATCAACTAATTTAATTTGAACATCGGGTTTATAATATTTATCTAAAAAATAATTATTGTAATTTCTTTTTAAATTTATTTTTTTGTTGATAACATTTAATCCAATGAAACTATCTCCAAGATTTCCAGTGACATAGATATCATCATTAATTTTTGTGTTGTTTCTAAATATGATTGTTTTTGAAAAACCAATAACAGTTATAGAAAAACTAAGTTTTTTTGAAAAAGTTGTATCACCACCACAAAGTTTAATATTATATTTTTTTTGTTCCTCAAATAATGATCTTGTTAGATCTTTTAATTTTTCTTTAGAAAAAGTTTTTTTATTACCAGACCCCGAAATAAAATAGTATTTTGGCTTTACACCTTTACATATTAAGTCAGATATTGTTGCTCTTAAAATTTTTTTTATAACTAAATAAGGTTTATTAAAATTTGGAAAATGAATACCTTCATTGTAGGTATCAACTGAAATAACTAATTCTTTTTTTTTATCAAAAAAAACATCGTCATTGAGATTTAAGGCAGATTTATTATTTTTTGTTAATTTTGAAAAATAATTTTTAATTAAATCAAATTCATGCATCTTTAGATCTTAATTTTTTGCCTACATTATCTAACAAAGCATTTAAATATTTTGTTTGTGAGTTTTCTAAAAAAAAGTTTGATGAGTTCAAATACTCTTTGATGATAATATTTATTGAAATATTTGGTTTATATAAAAATTCATAAGTTGCAGCTGTTAAAATAATCTGAAAAACTTTATCTAGATTTTTGAAAGAAAATTCCTCCCCTAGCTTAGTATCTAGCTCATCTTTAATTAATTCGCTTCTTTCTATTGATCCTAAAACAACATCTTTAATAAATTTCTTAAAACGATGTTTTGGAAAAGAAATAGTCTCTTCATCATTAAAAATTTTTCCATATAATTTTTGAATAATTATAACTCTTGGATTATTCCTTGGACTAAAATGAGTTTTCATTGAATTAATGATTTAAAACAGAAATAACAGCCTCAGCAGCTTCTGAACCTTTTCTTTTTCTATCTTTAGCCTGCTTCATATTTAAACAAGTAATCACGCCATTACCAATAGGTTTTTTTGAATTTATTGATAATTTCATAATTGCATCAGTAGTTGCTTGGGAAATAAAATCAAAATGGGGTGTTTGACCTTTAATGACACATCCAAGTGCTAGAAAACCATCATATTTTTTTATATTTTTTGCTATGACAACAGGTATTTCAAATGCACCAGGCACTTCTTTAATTTCGAGCAAATAGTCTTTTGTAAACTTAACTTTTGCAGATTTGATAAGTCCTAAAGAAATATCTTTATAATAAGTAGCAACCACTAATAAGATTTTTTTTTTCATGAAATAATTTCTTGATTTAATATTTTAATGCCAAATCCGTCTAATCCAACAACATTTTTAGGAGTTTTGGTTAATAATGTCATTTTCCTAATTTTTAGTTCTTTTAAAATTTGCGCTCCTATTCCGTAATTTTTAATTAAATATTCTTTTTTATTTTCTTTTGATTTTGAAACTACTTTATTTGATTTAAATGAAACATTGTTTAAAGATAAATTATTTTCATTAATAAAAACCAAAACACAATTTTTAAATTTTTTGAAATATTTCATAGTTTTATTAAATGTATCAGGTAACTTTCCACCAATAAGAATATTTTCAAGCAATAAATTGGATGAGATAACTCTGACTTTTGGAACAATTTTAGATCCAAGTTTTCCCTTGGTAAAAGCTAAATGTTCTGATCCATTAATTTTATTTTCGAATATTTTTAATTTAAAATTTTGATCTTGAATCTTAATTTCTAAATTTTTTTTAAGTTTAACTAATTTTTCTTTTTTAAGTCGGTATGAAATTAAATCTTCAATTTTTGCTATTCTAAGATTGTGTTTTTTTGCAAAAATAAAAAGATCTTTACCCCTTGCCATCGTGCCATCATCTTTCATGATTTCACATATAACTGCTGAATTATTTTTTTTTGCTAGTTTAGAAATATCAACAGAGGCTTCAGTATGACCAGCTCTAACTAATACACCACCCTCTTTCGCTATAATTGGAAATATGTGACCTGGTGAAACTATATCTCTTTTTGATGCATTTTTTTTTGAAGCAACTTTAATTGTTCTTGCCCTATCTTTTGCTGATATACCTGTTGTAATGCCTTTTTTTGCTTCTATTGAAATTGCAAAGGCTGTTTTATTTCGCGATTGATTAATTGGTGACATTAAACTTAAGTTTAATTTTCTTGCTTGAGAATTTTCCATTGCAAGGCAAATCAGGCCTCTACCATGCTTTGCCATAAAATTAATATTAGCAGTATTAGCATACGATGATGAAATAACTAAATCACCTTCATTTTCACGCTTTTCATCATCTACCAAAATAAACATTTTGCCCTGTTTAGCGGCCTTAATAATGGACTCTATGGAAGAAAAATTATTTTTTAGCATTAAAATAATTCTTAACGTATTTTGAAAGAATATCGATCTCAATATTAACTAAACTATTTTTTTTAAGTTTTGACAAATTAGTTAACTTGTATGTATGAGGAATGACCCAGATTTCAAAACTGGTAGGTAGAATTTTTGATATAGTCAAAGAAATTCCATTAATACAAATTGAGGCTTTCTCTATTAGATCTTGTTTAAATTTAGGAGGTATTGAAAATCTAAATTTGTAGGATTTATCAACATTTTTTATTGAAATAACTTTTCCGACACAATCTACATGACCCTGACAAATATGACCCGAAATTTGCTGTTTATATTTTAATGGAAGTTCTAAATTTAAAATTTTTCCAACAACAATTTTTTTAAAATTTGATCTAAGGATTGTTTCATTTGAAAGATAAAATTCTAAAAGTTTGTTTTGTACAGATATTAATGTTAAACAAACACCATCGCAAGCTACTGAGACACCAATATCTTTTGTGGTTAATTTTAAATTAGATTTTAAAAAAATATTTATTCCTTTTGGTCTTTTGGTGATTTTTTTTATTTCACCAGAGTTAAAAATTATGCCATTAAACATTTTAATTATATATTATTACTTTGTCTTTATTGAGTTTGTTAGCTAATTTCCTATCATACTTAAACACTTTTTTTAATAATGAGGAGTTTTTAAAAAATTTAAAATTACTTTTTAAAGGATCTTTTTTATTACTCTTAAATAAATAAAATTCATTAAAAA
>VTPL01000048.1 GCA_008638165.1 Pelagibacteraceae bacterium | reverse complement strand
ACACCAATTATTATTCTGCCTATAACTATTTATGCAACTCAATTTGAAATTCATAATTTGTTTAAATTTGACAATTTAATCCTATCTTTTTTATTTCACCTTATAATAATTGATGTCTTTTTATATTGGTGGCACAGATTAAATCATGAAATACCATTTTTATGGAGATTTCATCATGTACATCATTTAGACGAAACTTTGGACATTTCATCTGGGGTAAGATTTCATTTTGGTGAGGTAATATTAAGTGCATTAGTAAGATCTTTATTAATAATCATATTTAATATTTCTCTAGTTAATTTACTTTTAATTGAAGCAATTATTTTAATTAGTTCAATATTTCATCACTCAAATATTAATCTTCCAACAAAATTAGAAAAGGCTCTATCATTTATAATTGTTACTCCTTCAATTCATTGGGTTCATCACCACAAGCGCCAAAGTGAAACTGATGCAAATTATTCAACAATATTTAGCTGGTGGGATAAAATTTTTAATTCAAAATCTAATTTTACAAGAAAAATTGGTATGCCAATTGGTGTTCAAGGTGATCGTGAGCAAAATCTTTTAAATTTGATCTTACGACCAATTAAAAAATAAATTATTCACTAAATTTTTTCTGATTAGAATAAAGTAAAGTGTAAAGTTTTTTTAAAGTCGGGCTAAGTGAATAAACTTTTTCTTTTAAATCTTTATAAATTTTTACAAGATCTTCTTTAACATCTATGTCTTGATAAAATCTATTGTCTATTAACAACTTTGAAACATTTTTTGTAAGATCAGATAACACGGTATCAGTTCCGTATTTTACTTTATCTATAATATCTAAAATTTTATTATCAGAGGTTGCAAGCAAGCAAAAACCTCCATCAAGTGTTGGGTAAAAAACATTTTTGGCTGATGTAGATTTTAAACTATCAGTAATATCACTAGCCGATAAAAAAGGGATATCACTTCCAACAATCACCACTTTTTTAAAATATTTAAGATTAAACTCTATAACCTCTTTCATTGAGTTACCTAATTCTTTTTGAGATGTTAAAAAAAGTCCATTGGTAATTTTAGAAAATTTGTAAAGATACTCTTTATGATCTTTTTCAGAAACTGATACCTGATAAATAAATTTGTTTTTTTTAATTTGCTGAATGTTTTCTGATAAAATTTCTATTAAATTTTCATTTAATTCATTTACAAAATCATCTGTAAGATCTTTTCTCAATCGCGTTTTAGATTTTGGAGATTTGGGATCTTTTAAAAAATGACAAACTACATATTTTTTTTGTGGCTTATAAAATCTAAAAATTTGTAGAACTGTATCTTTAACAGTATTTAAAGTTTGATTAATTGGATGCTCTTTATATTTTAAAGCTGAACTTAAAATAAAGTTTTCAATAATATTAATTTTAATGCCAACAGTTTTAGATTTCCAAATAAACTCATGGTCTTCTCCTTTATCTAATCCTTCTGTAAAACCACCTAAAAAATTAAATAATTTTTTTTCTACTATAAAAGACTGATCGCCAAAAGGTAGTTTTAAGTATTTTGTTCTTAAATTTGCACCTATAGAATTATATTTAAGTTTTTCATCATCAAACTTTAGTAAAAATGTATTAATTTTCTCATCATCAATTTTTTCAAAATCTATTTTATTAATTAAGGAAATATTACTGTCTAAATGTAAAAACCATAAACGATCATACTTTGCAACTTCAGCACCACTATTTAGAGCCTTAGCTCTTGTTGAGTTATGAATAGATATAAATTTATCTACTTTTTCCTCAAGTTTTTTAACTTCATTATTTTGATAAGAGGCTGCTAAAATTATTTCAAAATTATCAAACTTATCTTTAATTTGATCAATCAATTTAAAATCATGATCTTTGTGACCAACTGGGATAATAACTGAAATACTCATTGCTACTTAAAGAAATCTCTTAAAGTTCCAATTCCAACAAACCAATAAAAACGGAGTTTATATAGAAAGTTCTTTTTAGATAAAGCTTTCAAACGGTGATACTCAGTTATACCACACTCAGTTTTTATATATTTTTTAATTGGTTCGTTCATTTTTTGAAACTTTTATATAGGTGTTTAATAAGCAATGGAAATATACCTATAAGGGTAAGTGACAAAATGACTTTAAAAGTTAAAATTTCCTCAATTGAATTCAAATTTGATATTTGAACTCCAGCATTTACAAAAATAGCAGTTCCAATAAACATTCCTATTTGAGAAACAATATAAAATTCAAGTGTTCTCATTTTTGTTAAGCCAAATACTAAATTAATAATAAAAAAAGGAAAAATTGGGCTTAACCTTAAAAATAAAAGATATAACCAACCATCACTTTCTATACCTTTGTTAACTCTTTCTAAGTATGATGAAAATCTTCTTTGGGTGTAAGCTCTTAGAGCATACCTTGAAAATAAAAAACAAAAAGTAGAACCAACCGAACTTGCAAATGATACTAAAATTAATCCAGGCCAAAATCCAAACAAAGCGCCAGCGAGTAAGGTTTTAAGAAGTGAAATTGGTAATGCAAATGCTGTTACCACCACATAAAGAATAAAAAAGACAAAATAATATAAAGTGTAATTTTTATTAACTAAAACTTGGATATCTTGATATGTGTTTTTGATAATATCAAATGATAGAATTTCACTTAAATCAGTAAAATAACTAACAATTATTATTGTAAAAAATACTAATCCAAAAAATATTTTACCTCTGTTTTTTTTCATTATTTATTTTTAGCTACAGCTAGATCCGCCCAAAACACAAAATTTAGAGCAATGTTTGTGGTTGAGGTATATTTTCTGAAGTGAATTTGTCAAGGTTTCTCCTAAATCAAATTCATCAGCATAGGGTAGTAATGTGCATGCAATAACACTTGGATTTTTCGAATTTTTTTTTCTAACAACCATTCTTGACCAAGAACACATGACATCATTTGGGTCTTTGTTTAAAATATCCCAACATGAAGTTGTAATTTCTGGTGTATCAATTTTTTCATCCATCTCTGCAAAAGTGACTAGTTCTTTTGGTGAATTTGTATCTAATCTTAAATTATTATTTTTAATGAAAGTTCCAAAGTTTTTTCTTAGATCTTCCTCTTTTTCATTCCACAGCAATCTTGTTGCTAGTGTATAATTAAAATTATTTTCATTTAACCATTTTAATCCTTGCATCATTACATCATAAGTATTTTTTCCTCTGATTTCTTCGTGCTTTTCTTTTTCATAATGATCAATTGAAACTCTTATTGTTAAGTTTGAATGGTTAAGTTTAATTAGTTCTTTTGTTCTATTAAGCATGGGTTTCATGGCATTAGATAGCACAAGCACCTTAAGGCGTTTTCTTAATGAATAATCTATCATTTTCATTATGTCTTTATTCATAAATGGCTCTCCACCAGTGAAACCAATTTCATTTGTGCCAAGATTTTTATCTATTGCTTCATCAATAAATGACTTCACTTCTTCAAACGTTAGATAAGCAAGACTGTCATTTTTAGGGCTAGATTCTATATAACAATTTTTACACTCAATATTACAAAGAGTGCCTGTATTAAACCAAAGAGTTTTAATATTTCTTGCTTCTATAAAAGCTCTATTACTGCCATCCGCAGTTACTTTTTGGTTTTTAAACTTATTATCAGATAAATTACTCACACCTTTTTATAATCATTATCAAAATGTATTAAAACTTTTTAATTTTAAAAATGATCGCAGGCAAAAATGTTGCAACAATAAATGATAAAAATAATAATGATTGAGTGACAAAAGGTGCAAAAAACTCTTTTGGCATTAACCCACCTACTAATAAACTTTTTGAAAAGTCTGGAGAAGGAAATAGTAAAAATCCTCCAATTAAACCTATGATGATTGAAACATAGGCAGTTTTTTCATTAATACTTTTGTTATAAAAACTATAAAATACTGTTAATACAAAAGCACAGCAAAACAAATCTGCTAATAGAAATAAATACAATACGCTAAATCCTTTTGAAGCTACGATAAAGGCAATAATTGATAAAACAATAATTATATATTTTGAAAAAACTAAATAGTTTGTTTTTTTATCTAAATTAAAAGTTGCCTTTCCATCTACAACGATCAAACTAGAAATTGCATTAACCAATGTATCAACTGTTGAAATTGTTAAAGCTAAACCAAGTATTACAACAATTATTGATAAAAATTCTGTTTGCTCTTTTAGTAATAATGAAAAAAAACCAAGATCAGGCATAACTTTAGGGTCAGCTGATATTGCAACAAGTCCTGTAAAACCCATAAAAAATACAATTGGGATAATAATGATGAAAGATATTATTAAACTTTTTTTCAAAACATCATTGTTTTTTGCAGCGTAAACTCTTTGCCAGTTCCCTTGATGAAATAAATTTGTTGCAGCAACTGCAATAAAAAAAGTTAAGCCAGCTGTATAATTAGGAATATAAGAGCTACTTAATAACTGAGGATTTTTACTTTGTACAAATGAAAAAGAAAATTGTTCTCCTGTGAAATTAATCAAATAATAAACGGAAATTAGTAAAAGCCCACCAATAACAATCATTTGAATATTATCAGTAAAGATAGATGCTCTTAAACCGCCATATAAAGTGTAAGTTAAAGTTGCAACTAAAATAATTAAAGCAGTAATCCAAAGTTCGGTACCTGAAATATAATTAATTAAGACTGCTACTGCGGTAACTTCTGCGCATAAAAAAACGAACATATAAAAAATAATCATCAGAAGGATTAATTTAAATAAACTTTGTCCAAATTTTTTTCTTAAAAATTCAACCAAAGTTGAACCATTTGGAAAGTCTTTTCTAATTTTTTGACCCAAGTAAATTAAGAATATCATTGGAAAAGCTGTTCCAAGTGCATAGCCAATTACAGCACCAACACCTCCCCATGTAGCAGCAGAGGCTGGTCCAAATAATATCCATGCTCCTAGAGCAGATGCAACCATGCTAGTGGTCAATGAAAAAAGACCCACATTTCTATTGGCTGTTAAATAATTATTTAACCCTCTAAATTTTTGAGAATGATACAGGCCTAAAATAGTAAAAACTAAACTAATAATTATTACTAAAGTTAATGAAGTTGATTGGCTGATTAAATATGTTTTATCCATTATCTCCCTTTCTGAATTACCGGACAGGTTATGAGGGTATAATCTCAGTCTGTTAAGACACCCCTTAAAATAAATATACTTTAATTTTGAATAATTGGAAGAAATTAAAAAATGTACTTATCAGCTAGATAATAAAGAGTAAAAATAATCAACGACACACAGATCATTATAAAAACTTTTTCTTGATTAGACATTATTGTGTTTTGTTATCCATTATTTCAACCATACACTGAGTTGCATATTCTCTCCACTCTGTAGAGTTTTTACCTTTTAAGTTATTTAGATGATCACGATTATTTCTAATATCACTTTGGTGCTTAATTTTATCAGCTTCATCAAGATTAGCTTCCATATTATCTAAATTAGTTTCCATAGCATTAATCCAGTTATTTCCAAGCTCAACACATTTTTGATCGTCTTTTTCATCACATATTTGCTTAAAAAAATTAAATATAACATCATCAGTTTTAATTGAATTACTCATTATTTTTTACATACACCAATTGAACCTAAATTACACTTTGCTCCATCGATCCAAATTGAATTATTTAAATTTGCTCCATCAAATGAAGCATTAGTTATATTTGCACCAGTAAAATCTGAGCCAAATAAATTGCTATCCTTAAAATTAGCTTCAATTAATGAAGAACCTTTAAAGTTTGCTCTAGTGAGATTGGCACTTGTAAAATTTGATTTTTCAAAATTTCCCCCTTCTAAATTGGCCTCATATAAATTGGCTCTAAAAAAAGAAGCTTCAGCAAAATTACCATTAGATAAATTAGTATTCATCAAAATAGATTTATCTAAATTAACTTTTATAAAGCTTATAAAAGATAAATCAGAATTTGGAGCATAAGCTCTACTTAGATCTTGTTCTTCTGAAAATTGACAAAAAGAATAATCAACCCCATCTCCTAATGGATCATCACAAGCAGA
>VTPL01000047.1 GCA_008638165.1 Pelagibacteraceae bacterium | reverse complement strand
CTGCTAAACTTGTATATGAAGATGATAAAATAAAACCTTTTTTCCTTCCAATCTTACTCATTATTTTTGCTGCAAAGATTGTAAATACCGCAGTTCCAACAATTGAAAGAGATGTTGGTAATGTTGCAAGAGAAGCAATTGGAGATATTTTTAATCCAACAATACCACTTATAAAAACAGTTATTGGTGGTGCTGTAAAAGAAAATACCTGACAAATGGTCAGAAGAACTAGATTTTTATTTGCCATCTAATCCTCTACTTCAGATAACAAGGATGCATTACCACCCATCGAGGCAGTATTATTAGAAATACTTTGTTCGTGACATAATCTTTTTAAGTATTCTGGACCTCCCGCTTTTGGTCCTGTACCTGATTTTTCATATCCCCCAAAAGGTTGAACACCTACAACTGCACCGATCATGTTTCTATTTATATAAATATTGCCAATTTCAGCTTTTTCTACAATTCTATCAATGGTTTTATCTATTCTACTATGTATGCCTAAAGTTAATCCAAATCCAAGATCATTAATATCTTCGATTAATTGATCTAAATTTGAAGCTTTATACTTCAGCATGTGAACCACCGGGCCAAATACCTCATTTTTTAAATCTGATAGTTTTTCAATTTCAATTAATGTTGGTGGAATAAAATTGCCTTGATTTAAATTTATATCTATTTGAAAAACTTTATCAAATTTTTTTATGTGATTATTAATATTTTCAAATGCTTCAGTATCAATTACTGGCCCAATATCTGTTGATAATTCTTCTGGATTACCAACTTGTTGAGTTTTCATTGCTCCAATCAAAGTATGCTTAGTATGATCATAAACATTTTCTTCAACACACAATATTCTACATGCAGAACATCTTTGTCCCGCACTATCAAAACCTGAATTCACCACATCCTTTACGACATGCTCTGTTAAAGCTGAAGTGTCCACAATCATGCAATTTAGACCACCTGTTTCTGCAACAAAAGTTGGGATATTTTCTTTTTGTTGAAGGGTGGATTGAATAATTTTTGCTGTCTCTAAAGAGCCAGTAAAAATAACATTCTTAAGTTTTTTGTCATTAATAACTTTTTTTCCAATCAAGGCTCCATCACCTAATAACAATGCTATTGCATTATTAGGTAAACCAGCTTTTAATAAAAGTTTTATAATATAGTAAGCTGCAAATGATGATTGTTCAGCAGGTTTGGTAATTACTACATTGCCCGTAATAAGAGCTGCAACTGTTTGACCTACAAAAATTGCAACTGGAAAATTCCAGGGACTTATTACAAATGAAAGTCCCTTTCCTATCATTCTATATTGATTGAGTTCTCCAGTTGGACCTTTTAATGTTTGAGTTTGAAATAAGTTTAAAGCTTCTTTTGAATAGTATCTGCAAAAATCAACTGCTTCCCTAATTTCTGCAATTGAATTTTTAATACTTTTACCAGACTCTTTTGCACAAATCTCAATAATGTCATTTGTATTTTCTTCGATTAGATCTGCAAATTTTAAAAAAATCTCTACTTTTTTTTCAATTGGAAATTTTTTCCATTTAGAAGAATATTCTTTTAAGCTTTCAATTGCAGCTTCAGATATCTTTTCATCAGCAAAATACTTTTTTCCTAAAGTTGTGGAACTATGAGGAGATTTAATATCAATTACTTCATCTGATTTGATATCTTCACCATTAATTAATGAATAAGCTTTAATGTCTTTAAATTTTCCATTGAATTTAAGACTATCCACTACATCTTCTTCACTTAAATCTAAACCTTTGGAATTTTTTCGATCTCCATAAATTTCAATTGGTTTTTTAATTTTGTCCTCATCAAGTTTATCTATTTTAGTAAGTGGAGACTGAACTAATTTTAAAATATCAAAATCTTTTGTTTTTAGTTGATGAATAAAAGAAGTGTTCGCACCATTTTCTAACAATCTTCTTACTAAATAAGGTAGTAAATCCTTATAACCACCTACTGGCGCATATACTCTACATTTAAAATTGTCATCTTTTTCAAGATATGAATAAATTTCATCCCCCATGCCATGTAATTTTTGAAACTCAAAATCACGATCTTTAAAAAGAGTTTTAATATATGAGATACTGTGAGCATTGTGGGTCGCAAATTGTGAGAAAATATTGTCATTTTCATAAAGTTTATGAGCACAGGCTAAATATGAAATATCTGTAGCAAATTTCTTAGTAAATACTGGGTAATCTGTAAATCCTTGTTCTTGAGCAATTTTAATTTCTGTATCCCAATAAGCTCCTTTAACTAATCTTATATTAATTTTTTTATTAACTTCGTTTAAATATTTTTTAAGCCAGTCTAAAACAAAAAAAGCTCTTTTTTGATAAGCCTGAACTGCAAATCCAAAACCTTGGTACTTTTCATCAATTAGTTTACTTTCAATTATTTCTTTAAATATAAATAAAGATAGATTTAATCTATCTGCTTCTTCAGCATCAAAACAAATATCAACATTATTATCTCTTCCAAGTTCAGTAAGTTTATAAGCCTTTGGAAAAAGTTCTTTTTTTAATAAATCTAATTTATTTCTCTCATATCTTGGATGCAAGGATGATAGTTTAATAGAAATACTTTTTTTATGCGGGTTCTTTCCTTTACCTGTTTCAATTATTGCTTGTTCATATTGCTTGTAGTATCGATCAGAGTCCTCATAAGTAACTGCCGCTTCACCCAACATATCAAATGAAAAAGTATACTTGTCATGTTTTTTCTCGTTGCTGAAGTCAATGGCTTTTTTGATATCTCTTTCAAAAACAAATTGTTTAGCAAGAATATTGATTGCTTGCTTGATTGCATTTCTTAAAATTGGGCCAGAAAGATTTTTAACAACTTTGCCTAAAATATTTTTATTTTCTTCTACTTTTTCTTGAACAATTTTACCTGTTAATAAAAATGCTATTGAGGAGATATTTACAAATAAATCTTTATCATTCTTAATATATTTTTTCCAATCTCCTATTGGAATTTTATCTTCTATTAAATCATTAATAGTTTTTGCATCAGGTATTCTTAAAAGAGCTTCAGCTAAACACATTAAGACAATACCTTCATTGCTAGTAAGTGAGAATTCATGAATTAATTTGCTAAATGGACTTCCAGCTTTATAGCTTTGGGCATTTTTAACAATATTTATTGATAAATTATCTATTTGTTTTTGATTAAGCTCTGAAAAATTAGAAACTAGATAATAAAAATGATCTTTAACTAATTTTTTTTGATCAAGATATTTATTTTTAAAGATGTTTTGCATTTATGTGAATACAATCTACCAAATCTATAGTTAAATTCTAAGAGTAATAATTTGTATTTTTACTAATCTTTTTAATTTCTGTGAATAACTTTTCTCTTGCGCTAGTTTTTCTATAAACAAATACAATTTTTCTAAAATGTTGTGGCTTACCGTAAGGAATGTATCTTGTGTTTTTAGATTTTATATTTATTGCAATTTCCGGCATAATGGTAATGCCATTACCATTTTCAATCATTTGTCTCAAAGTCTCTAAACTTGTCGCTCTAAAATCCTGGTTTTCATTAATGCCTTTTAAACTACAAACTGCTAAAGCTTGATTTCTTAAGCAGTGTCCCTCCTCTAGAAGTAATAAATCTTGATCCAATAAATCAAATTGTGTCGTAATTTTTTTTTTAAAGAGCTTATTAGTTTTATGAACTGCTAAATAAAATTTATCTTCAAAAATTAGTTCTTTATTAAGATCAATATTATCTATTGGTAGTGCTAAAAAACCACAATCAACTTGACCATTAACGATTTTATCTAACAAAATATTAGTTTTGTCTTCAATCAAAAAAACTTTTAACTCCTTAAATTGCCTCGATAAATTAGGCAAAATCTTTGGAAAAAGATAAGGTGCTAATGTTGGAATAGCACCAATTTTTATTTCGCCAGCAAAGGGGTTTTGGTAAGTTTTTGCAATTTCTTTTATAAAATCTGCCTCATTAATTAGGGATTTAGCTTTAAGAGCAATTCTACTTCCAACCTCAGTTAACAAAATTTGTTTTTTATCTCTTTCTATCAGTTGAACACCAAGTTCTTCTTCAAGTTTCTTAATTTGCATACTCATTGCTGGTTGACTAACAAATGATGCTTTTGCTGCTTTGCTGAAATTCTTGTGTTCTTTTAAAGCTAATAGATATTTTAAATCTCTCAAATTCATAACTATAAGTTTTACTTATAATAATTATAAAATCAATATATTTCACTTATATATTGGTATTACCTATATAGCTAGCATGATTACAAAACAAAACAATTTAGATGAAGCAACAATAAGATGTTTGATGGAGGCTCAAGAAACAAGGTTGTCTCCTGATCAAGCTAAAATTGACTGTGGATGTTCTGGTAAATCAAAAAACAAAAATAACAATAATAATAAAGGAGAATAGTTATGTTAGGCGTAGGTAGTAAGTTTCCGAACTTTAATTTAAAAGCTGTATCAGAAAAACCGATACAAGATATAAATATTGATAATGTATTTATAAATATTGATAACAATACATATAAGGGGAAATGGAAAGTAATATTCTTTTATCCAAAAGATTTTACATTTGTATGTCCTACTGAAATTTCAGCATTTGGAGAACTAAATAATGATTTTAGCGATCGTGATGCTCAAATTTTAGGTGTAAGTGTTGATAGTGAACATGCGCATTGGGCTTGGAGAAGAGAACAGAAGGAACTAAAAGAACTTCCTTTCCCTCTTGTATCTGACTTAAACAGACAATTATCAACTGATCTTGGAATACTAGATAAGTCTGAAGGAGTTTCACAAAGAGCAACTTATATAGTGGATCCAGAAGATAATATCAGATTTGTAATGGTCAATGACCTTGATGTAGGTCGAAACCCTAAAGAAGTGCTTAGAGTTTTAGATGCATTACAAACAGATGAACTTTGCCCATGTAATTGGAAAAAAGGTGAAGAAACCATTGATGTGAATGTGGTGACTGCAAAAAATGAAAAACAAAATGCGGTTAGCAATTAAGACCTCTACGTATGGATTGCTTCACGTCATTGTTGCCATGTTAGTTGCTTATGCACTAACTGGCAACATCAAGATAGCAATTGGATTTGGATTGATTGAACCAGTTATACAAATGATTGTGTTTTCAATTCATGAATATGTTTGGGAAAAAAATAAGATATATATTTGAAAGGAAATAAAATGAATATAGAACAAATAAAAGAAAATATTGGTGACTTTGGTAAAGATATTAAAATTAATTTAGGAAATATTTTATCAGAAGATGGTGCTCCAGGATTAAAATTAAATCAAATTATGGGTATTGCTTTAGCAAGTGCTTATGCAACTAAAAATGATAATATAGTTTCTGCAGTTAAAGAGCTTGCCAAAGATTATATTTCAGAAAATGAGTTAAAAGCAGCTAAGTCTGCTGCTGCTGTAATGGGTATGAATAATGTTTATTATAGATTTATCCATTTAGTCAGCGATAAAGAATACTCAAAATTACCAGCTAAACTAAGAATGAACGTCATTGGTAATCCTGGAATTGATAAAGTTGATTTTGAGCTTTATTCGCTAGCAATATCAGCGATTAATGGATGTGGAATGTGTATTGATGCACATGTTCATGAAATTGAAAAAGCAGGTATTGAAAAAATTGGTATTCAATCCTCTATCAGAATTGCTGCTGTAATTAATGCAACAGCACAATCAATAACAATTAATTAAGGAGAAATATGAGCAACAACCCAGTAGCTGAAAGTTTAAAGAAAGTATTAGCCTCAAGCTACATCTTGTCTTTGAAAATGCAAAATTATCATTGGAATGTTAAAGGACCCCACTTTAAACAGTTGCATGATCTTTTTGGTGAGCAATACAATGAGCTAAATACTGCAATAGATAATATTGCAGAACGAATAAGAGCCCTTGGAACTAATGCACCTGCAAACTATTCTACCTATCAATCTTTATCTGAAATTAAAGATGGTAAAGAAGATCAGGATTCAGTTTCAATGGTTAAAGATCTAGCTAATGATCAAAAAAAAATTGTTGATGATTTAAATATTGCTATCGAAGTTGCTCAAAAAGCTGGCGATGAATCTACAGCAGATTTGGCAATTGGAAGAATAACTGTTCATGAAAAAAATAGATGGATGTTAGAATCTAGTATCTAATTAATGACAAGCAATTCCAAACTTTTTTAATCTCCAATAATTATAAGGCCATGGAGTTAAAAATCCA
>VTPL01000001.1 GCA_008638165.1 Pelagibacteraceae bacterium | reverse complement strand
CTAGCCTTCCAAGCTGGATGTAAGGGTTCGATTCCCTTTACCCGCTCCAAGAAAAAATTATTAATAAAAATAAAAACTGAGGTAATAAAGTAATGTCAAAAGAAAAATTTGTAAGAAATAAACCGCATTGTAACATTGGAACAATTGGTCATGTCGACCACGGTAAAACAACTCTAACCGCAGCGATCACTAAAGTATTAGCAGAAGCAAGTGGTGGTAAAGCAGTTGCCTATGATGAAATTGATAAAGCTCCAGAAGAAAAAGAAAGAGGAATTACAATTTCAACTGCGCACGTTGAGTATGAAACAGAAAAAAGACATTACGCTCACGTAGATTGCCCAGGCCACGCTGACTATGTAAAAAATATGATTACAGGTGCTGCACAAATGGATGGAGCAATTCTTGTTGTTAATGCAGCTGATGGTCCTATGCCTCAAACTAGAGAACACATTCTTTTAGCAAGACAAGTTGGTGTTCCAGCTATTGTTGTTTACTTAAATAAAGTAGACCAAGTTGATGATAAAGAAATGATTGAACTAGTTGAAGAAGAAATTAGAGAATTATTAACTTCATATAAATTCCCAGGAGATAAAACTCCAATTGCAAAAGGTTCAGCCCTTGCTGCAGTTGAAGGAAGAGATGATGAAATTGGTAAAAATTCAATTTTAGAATTAATGAAAAATGTTGATGAATTCATTCCTCAACCAGATAGACCAAAAGATAAAGATTTCTTGATGCCTGTAGAGGATGTATTCTCTATCTCTGGTAGAGGTACTGTTGCAACTGGAAGAGTAGAATCTGGTGTGCTTAAAACTGGTGATGAAGTTGAAATCGTTGGTATTAAAGAAACTAAAAAATCAGTTTGTACTGGTGTTGAAATGTTTAGAAAACTTTTAGATTCAGGTGAAGCTGGTGACAACGTAGGTGTACTACTTAGAGGTATTGAAAGAGATGACATTGAAAGAGGACAAGTTCTTTGTAAGCCAGGATCTGTTACACCACATACTAAATTTGAAGCTCAAGCGTATGTTCTTAAAAAAGAAGAGGGTGGAAGACACACTCCTTTCTTTACTAAGTACAGACCTCAGTTTTATTTCAGAACAACAGACGTAACTGGTGAAGTTGAATTACCAGCTGGAACTGAAATGGTAATGCCAGGTGATGATGCTAAATTTACAGTAAAACTAATCACTCCAATTGCGATGTCTGAAAAGTTAAATTTCGCGATCAGAGAAGGTGGTAGAACTGTAGGAGCTGGAGTAGTAACTAAAATTATAGAGTAAACTCTATATAGGAGTGTAGCTCAATTGGTAGAGCGCCGGTCTCCAAAACCGGAGGCTGAGGGTTCGAGTCCCTCCGCTCCTGCCAATCGAGTTTAATTATTATGAAGAACCCAATGAAATTTATTCAAGAAGTTAAGCAAGAGGCTTTCAAAGTCTCTTGGCCAACAGGCAAAGAAACATTGCAAGGGGCCTTAATGGTTTTTGCAATGGCAGTAGTTATGTCTTTATTCTTTTTACTTCTTGATCAAGTTTTAAAATTCTTCCTAGAATTACTATTAAAGGTAAGCATATAATGAAAAACTGGTACATAGTGCAATCACACTCTAGTTTTGAGAATAAAGTTGCTGGTTTAATTAGAGAGGAAGCGGAAAAAGCTAAAATTTCAGATAAATTTGAGGAAATAGTGGTTCCAACTCATGATGTTACAGAAGTAAAACGTGGGAAAAGAACTCAGAGAAAAAAGAAGTATTTTCCTGGTTATGTCTTAATTAAAAGTGAGATGGACAATAATATTTATCATATGATTAAGAATATAAAGAGAGTTAGTGGTTTTTTAGGAACAAAAGGCATTCCTGTTCCAGTTTCTGATAAAGAAATTGAAAAGATTTTAGGTCAAATAAAAGATGGTGTAGCCCAACCAAAATCTGGTATAGAGTACAGCGTTGGTGAAAAAGTTCAGGTTGTTGATGGACCTTTTGCTTCTTTCAGCGGTTTAGTTGAAGAAATAGATGAAGAAAAGTCTAGACTTAAGGTTTCAGTTTCTATATTTGGACGTCCAACACCAGTTGAATTAGAATATAATCAAGTGGAGAAAGCAAGTTAATGGCTGCAAAAAAAGAAATTAGTGGATTTATAAAATTACAAATTAATGGTGGTCAAGCCAATCCTGCACCACCGGTTGGACCTGCTTTAGGTCAACGTGGGGTTAATATTATGGAATTCTGTAAAGCGTTCAATGATAAAACCAAATCAATGGCAGGCAAACCTGTTCCTGTTGAAATCACAGTATATAAAGATAAAAAATTTGATTTTAAAATTAAATCACCTCCAGCTTCTTATTTTATCAGAGAAGCAGCAAAATTAAAAAGTGGATCAAAAGAACCTGGTAGAAACATAGTTGCTTCAATAACAAGAAAACAAGTTGAAGAAATTGCAAATCAAAAAATGAATGATTTAAATGCATTAGATTTAGATCAAGCAGTAAAAATTATTTCAGGATCTGCAAGATCTATGGGGATAGAGGTAAAAGAATAATGGCTTCGAAAAGATTTAAAAAACTTCCAGAAAAAACTTCTGATCTACCTTCTGAAGTAATTGAGAAATTAATTCCTGAGGTTAAAAAAAATTGTACAACCAAATTTGATGAGTCTATTGATTTAAGTTTTCAAATAAATAACAAGCAAAAGAAAAGCGAAGTTAACATTAGAACAGTTGTAAATTTACCTGGAGGTACTGGTAAAAAAGTTAAAGTCGCTGTTGTTTGTGAAGATACTAAAGCCACAGAAGCAAAAGATGCAGGTGCTGATATTGTAGGTGGTGATGAATTTATAGATAAAATTAAATCAGGTGAAATGAATTTTGAAAAATTAATTTGTACTCCTGCAATGATGATTAAACTTTCTAAACTTGGAAAAGTTTTAGGTCCTAAAGGGTTAATGCCTAATCCAAAACTTGGCTCTGTTACAGAAGATTTAAAAACAGCAATTACAGATGCAAAATCTGGTCAAGCAGAAATTAGAAATGATAAAGATGGAAATATTGGAGTAAGCATTGGTAAAAAATCTTTTAGTGATGAACAATTAATAAAGAATTATAATGCAGTACTTGATGCACTTGATAAAGAAAAATCTAACAACACATTAAAAGGTGATTTAATAAAAAATAGTTTTATCACTTCAACAATGGGTGTTTCTTATAAATTAAAATTAGGTAAAGCGATTTAATCTTATGATGAATAAAGAACAAAAAAAGACTTATATAGCTGATATGACTAATCAGTTCGAAAATAGTAAAGCTGTATTGGTTACTCATTATCAAGGTTTAACTATGCCTCAATTAGATGAATTACGATCTAAAATGAGAGAACACGGAATAGTATTTAAAATTACAAAAAACAGAATTACTAAGCTTGCTTTAGAAAAAACTAAGTGCAAAGATTTATCTAATCTTTTCACAGGACCTACAGCCGTTGCATTTGGTGAAGATGCGATTATGTCTGCAAGAATTCTTTCAAAATTTGCAAAAGAGAATGAAAGTCTAAAACTTATCGGTGGAATAATGGATAATGAAGTTTTAGATCAAGCTGGTGTCCAAAATGTAGCAAATCTACCAACTTTGGATGAGGCTAGAGCAAATATTGTGGGTATTTTAAATGCTCCTGCATCTAAATTAGTGAGTATTTTACTTGCACGATCGGAAAAAATGAGTAGTTTGTCCCCAGAAAATTCAGAAACACAACCTAAAGAGTAGATACTATGCCAGACCTAAATAAAATTATTGAAGACCTATCAAGTTTATCTGTAGCTGAAGCTGCAGAACTTTCAAAACAACTAGAAGAAAAATGGGGTGTTACTCCAATGGCAGCAGCAGCTCCTGCAGCAGCAGGCGGCGGTGAAGCAGCGGCTGACAAAGATGATTTTACAATTATGCTAGTTTCAGCAGGTGATAAAAAAATTAATGTTATCAAAGAAGTGAGAGCAGCAACTTCTCTTGGTTTAAAAGAAGCAAAAGATTTAGTCGAAGGTGCTCCTAAAGAAGTTAAATCAGGTGTTCCAAAAAAAGAAGCTGAAGAAATCAAAGCTAAATTAGAAGCTGCGGGCGCAAAAGTAGAATTAAAATAAATAAATTAGAAAGAATTCAAAACTGGTTAAATTTTTTTAATCAGTTCTAAAATATAGATGCAAATATCTTTTACTGAAAAAAAGAATATCCGTAAAAATTTTGGTAAACTTAAAGAAAGTTTATCTATTCCTAATCTAATTGAAGTACAAAAAAATTCTTACGATGAATTAACAGATTTTGTTAAAGATGCAGAAATTACAAAAGGCTTTGATCGTGTTTTTAAAAGCATTTTTCCAATTGAAGATTTAAATGATAAGGCAACTTTAGAATATGTTTCATACAGATTAGAAAAACCAAAATTTGATGTTGAGGAATGTATCGCAAGAGGTCTAACTTATTCTTCAGCACTAAAATGTACTCTAAGATTAGTAGTTTATGAAATAGATCAAGAAAACAATACTAAAGACATTTTATCAGCGAAAGAACAGGAAGTTTACATGGGTGAAGTGCCCATGATGACTAATAGTGGTACGTTTATCACTAATGGTGTTCAAAGAGTTGTTGTAAACCAAATGCATAGAAGTCCTGGAGTATTTTTTGATCATGATAAAGGTAAAACACATGCAAGTGGTAAACTTTTATTTAATTGTAGAGTTATTCCAAACAGAGGTTCATGGTTGGATTTTGAATATGATGTTAAGGATTTTTTATATTTTAAAATTGATAGAAAGAAAAAAATATTAGCTTCAACTCTATTAATGGCACTTGGTTATTCCAAGTCAGAAATTGCAAATGAATTTTATGACAAAGAACAATTTACATTTGATCCTAAAACTCAAAAATGGAAAACTAAGTTTAATCCTGAAAATTATAAAGCAAAAAACTTTTCTGAAGAAGTTATAGATGCAAAAACAGGCAATGTTGTAATCAAATTAGGTGAAAAAATTAATTATTTAAATGCCAAGAAATTAGCAAATGATGGTCTTAAAGATATATTGGTTTCAAGAGAGTCATTGTATGGAAAATTTTTACATAAAGATATCAAAGTAAGTGATGACGAGGAAGAAGGAATTTTTAAAATCGGTACTGAGATAAATGATGCTGTAATTCAGCAAATATTAGATGCTAATATTCACTCTTTAGATATATCAGTAACCAACTCAATTAATAAGGGTCCGTACTTATTAATAACGTTGTTAAATGATAAAAATAATACAAAAGAAGAGGCAATTACTGAAATCTATAAAATGCTTAGACCAGGCGAGCCTCCAACAATAGAAATTGCTACTCAGATATTTAATAATCTATTTTTTAGTTCAGACAGATACGATCTTTCAGATGTAGGTAGAGTAAAAATGAACTCAAGATTAAATTTGGAGTGTTCAGACAAGATAACAATTTTACGTAATGATGACATTATAGCTATAGTTCACAAGATGCTTGATCTAAGAGACGGCAAAGATGATGTCGATGATATTGATCATTTAGGTAATAGAAGAGTTCGATCTGTGGGTGAGTTAGTTGAAAACCAAGCAAGAATTGGTGTCTACAGAATGGAAAGAGCGATTAAAGAAAAAATGACTACACTTGATATCGAGTCTGCGATGCCACAAGATTTGATTAATGCAAAACCACTAACAGTTTCCTTAAAAGATTTTTTTGCAAGTTCTCAATTATCACAATTCATGGATCAAACAAATCCACTTTCAGAAATAACACACAAAAGAAGAGTTTCGGCATTAGGGCCAGGAGGTCTTACAAGAGAAAGAGCTGGATTTGAAGTGCGTGATGTTCATCCAACACATTACGGAAGAATTTGTCCAATCGAAACTCCCGAGGGACCGAATATTGGTTTAATTAATAGTTTATCAACTTATGCAAAAATTAACAAATATGGGTTTATAGAAAGTCCATACAAGAGAGTTAAGGATGGTGTTGTGCAAGATAAGGTCGAATATTTATCTGCAATGGAAGAAACAAAATTTACTATTGCTCAGGCAAATACTAAAATTGATAAGAACGGTAAAATTATTGAAGAACTTGTTTCTTGCAGACAAAACTTAAACTTTTTATTATCTAAACCAGAAACTATTGATTATATAGACGTATCACCAAAGCAACTTGTGTCAGTTGCTGCTTCATTAATCCCATTTTTAGAAAATGATGATGCCAACAGGGCTTTGATGGGATCAAACATGATGAGACAAGCGGTGCCATTGTTAAAACCTGAGTCTCCATTAGTTGGTACAGGTATTGAAAGTGATGTGGCGCTTGACTCTGGTGTTACAATTGTAGCCAAAAGAGACGGTGTAGTTGATAAAATTGATGGAAAAAGAATTGTTGTAAAAGTTACTGAAGAAACTGATTTTACAAAATCTAGTGTTGATATCTATAATTTACAAAAATTTAAAAGATCAAACCAAAATACATGTATTAATCAAAGACCACTTGTAAGAGTTGGTGACAAAGTTAAGTCTGGAGATATAATTGCCGATGGACCTTCTACAAGGTTAGGCGAATTAGCATTAGGAAAAAATGTGACAGTAGCATTTATGCCTTGGCAAGGTTATAATTTTGAGGACTCAATTTTAATCTCTGAAAGATGTGTTACAGATGATGTTTTTACCTCAGTTCACATTGTTGAGTACGAGATAATGGCTAGAGATACAAAGTTAGGTGAAGAAGAAATAACTAGAGATATACCCAATGTAAATGAAGAAGCCTTAAAAAACTTAGATGAGTCAGGAATTGTGTATATTGGAGCAGAAGTTAATGCTGGAGATATATTAGTTGGTAAAGTTACTCCAAAAGGTGACTCAGCTTCTGGCCCAGAAGAAAAATTATTAAGATCAATTTTTGGTGAAAAAGCAATAGATGTTACCGATACATCTTTAAGAATGTCTAGAGGTAGCAGTGGTACAGTTGTTGATGTTAAAGTTTTCAACAGACACGGTATTGAAAAAGATGAGAGATCGATAACTATTGAAAGAGCTGAAATTGATCAAGTTCAACAAGATAAAATTGTTGAGGAAGAAATTTTAGAGAGAAGTATAAAGCAAAGAGCAGCACAAATTTTTTCAGGTGCATCATTAACAAAAAAAGTTAAAGATTTAGACGTAGGTACTAAGCTTGAGTTTGAAAATATAGATAAGCTTGGAATTAACGACGTATTTAAAATTACAGTTGGCAATGTAAATGACGAAGCCACATTGGCTCAGTTAAAAGACCAGTATAATAAAGCAAAACAGGACATCACTGAAAGATTTGAAGATAAGGTTTTAAAAATTAGAAGTGGTGATGATTTGCTTCCAAGTGTGATGAAAATGGTAAAAGTTTTTGTTGCAATTAAAAGAAGATTAAGACCGGGTGATAAGATGTCAGGAAGACATGGTAACAAAGGTGTTGTCAGTAAAATTGTGCCAGTTGAGGATATGCCTTATAGAGAAGATGGAAGACCAGTAGACATAGTTCTAAATCCACTTGGTGTACCAAGTCGTATGAATGTAGGTCAAATTCTTGAAACACATTTAGGCTGGGCATGTAAAGAGTTTGGTGAAGAAGTTAAAAGATTAGTAAATGAAAATAATAAAAAAATTGAAAAAACAGAAAAAATTGCAAAATTTTTAAAATCTGTTTACGGCGAAGAAATTTTTAATGAAAAAGTTGATAAATTAAACAAAACTGAATTCAGGGACTTATGTGAAAATCTTCAAAACGGTATTGCTATTTCGACACCAGTTTTTGATGGAGCTAAAGAAAAAGATGTTACTGAAATGCTAGAATTAGCTAAACTTCCAGGTTCAGGCCAAACTTTCTTGTGGGATGGAAGAACCGGAGAAAAGTTTGATAGACCAGTAACTGTTGGTATTATTTATATGCTTAAACTTCATCACTTAGTTGAGGATAAAATTCATGCTAGATCAACAGGTCCTTATAGTTTGGTTACACAACAACCATTAGGTGGAAAAGCTCAATTGGGTGGTCAAAGATTTGGTGAAATGGAAGTATGGGCGCTTGAAGCTTATGGAGCATCTTATACTTTACAAGAAATTTTAACTGTAAAATCAGATGACGTTGCTGGACGTGTTAAAGTTTATGAAACGATTGTTAAAGGAGAAGAAAACTTTGAATCTGGTATTCCAGAGTCATTTAACGTCTTAGTAAAAGAAATTAAATCATTAGCATTAAACGTGGAGCTTAATTAAATATGAAAAAAGAATTAACAGATCTTTTTAAAAATACAGAAATTTCAGAAGCTCAAAATTTTAATAGTATAAAAATATCTCTAGCAAGTCCTGAAAAAATAAAATCATGGACATATGGAGAAATCAAAAAACCCGAAACAATTAACTATAGAACATTTAGACCTGAAAAAGATGGTTTATTTTGTGCAAGAATTTTCGGTCCAATCAAAGATTACGAATGTTTGTGTGGAAAATACAAACGAATGAAATTCAGAGGAATTATTTGTGAAAAATGTGGTGTAGAGGTAACGAAATCTAATGTGAGAAGAGAAAGAATGGGTCACATTAATCTTGCAACTCCAGTTGCACACATTTGGTTTTTGAAATCACTTCCAAGCAGAATTGCTCTGGCTGTGGATATGAAATTAAAAGAAATTGAAAGAGTTTTATATTTTGAAAACTTTATTGTAATTGAGCCCGGATTAACAGGTTTACAAAAAAACCAACTTTTAAATGAAGAGGAGTTAGCCAAATATCAAGATGAATTTGGTGAAGAAGCATTTACTGCTGGTATTGGGGCTGAAGCAGTTCTTGAAATGTTAAAAAATTTAGATCTTGAATTAGAAAGAAAAAATTTAGTTAGTTATATCAAGGAAACTAAATCAAAAGTTAACGAAGAAAGAGCTATCAAAAGATTAAAGTTATTAGAGTCATTTATAGAGACAGGTCAAAAACCAGAATGGATGATTTTAACTGTTGTACCTGTTATACCACCGGAACTAAGACCACTTGTACCATTAGATGGAGGTAGATTTGCTACATCTGATTTAAATGATTTGTACAGAAGAGTAATTAATAGAAATAATCGTTTAAAAAGATTAATGGATCTTAAAGCTCCTGATATCATTGTAAGAAATGAAAAAAGAATGCTTCAAGAGTCTGTTGATGCATTATTTGATAATGGTAGACGTGGAAGAGTAATTACTGGAACAGGAAAACGACCATTAAAATCTTTAGCAGAAATGTTAAAAGGTAAACAAGGAAGATTTAGACAAAATCTACTTGGTAAACGTGTAGACTATTCTGGAAGATCAGTAATTGTTGTTGGGCCAGACCTAAAATTACATGAATGTGGTCTTCCAAAAAAAATGGCTTTAGAGTTATTTAAACCATTTCTTTATGCAAGATTAAATAAATTAGGATTAGCATCAACTATTAAACAGGCAAAAAAATTAGTAGAAAAAGAGACAAATGCTGTTTGGGATGCTCTAGAATTGATTGTTAGAGAGCACCCAGTATTATTAAATAGAGCACCAACTTTACACAGACTTGGCGTTCAAGCATTTGAACCAAAATTAATCGAAGGTGATGCAATTGAATTACACCCATTAACTTGTGCAGCATTTAATGCTGATTTTGATGGTGATCAAATGGCAGTGCATGTACCTTTAAGTTTAGAGGCACAGTTAGAGGCAAGAATTTTAATGTTGTCTACAAACAATATTCTTTCTCCTTCTAATGGTAAGCCAATTATTGTTCCAAGTCAGGATATGATTTTAGGAATTTATTATTTATCTCAAGAACCTTTAACAGATAAACCGGCAGGTTATTTTGTAGACGCAG
The DNA here is from genome assembly GCA_008638165.1 of Pelagibacteraceae bacterium. Classification (GTDB taxonomy): domain Bacteria; phylum Pseudomonadota; class Alphaproteobacteria; order Pelagibacterales; family Pelagibacteraceae; genus Pelagibacter. The sequence continues at coordinate 50,840 of VTPL01000001.1, read as the reverse complement.
ATCAAATCGAATTTGCTTTATTATCTGGTCAAATTAAAGTTCATAGTACTATTATTTCACGATTTGAGACAGTAGATGAGAATGGAAATAAAAAATTTGAAAAATATACATCTACAGCTGGAAGATTTTTACTTGCTAATTTGTTGCCAAAAAATAAAGACATTAAATTTTCATTAGTAGATAGATTACTTCCTAAAAAGATAGTCTCTGAAATCATTGATAGTGTATTTAGATTTTGTGGACAAAAAACTACAGTAATTTTCTGTGACAAACTAAAAGATTTAGGTTTCAAACATGCATTTAAAGCAGGTATTTCATTTGGAAAAGATGACTTGGTTATACCAGAAAGCAAAACTCAATTGATTGAAGACACTAAGAAATTAATTGCAGATTATGAAACTCAATATTCAGAAGGTTTAATCACGAGAGGCGAAAAGTACAACAAAGTTGTTGATGCTTGGTCAAAATGTACTGATAGAGTTGCTGGAGAGATGATGAAGGGAATTTCAGCTACCGAAAAAACACCTGATGGTCTTAAAATAAACTCAGTATTTATGATGGCTGACAGTGGTGCAAGGGGATCTGCTGCTCAGATGAAGCAATTAGCTGGGATGAGAGGTTTAATTGCAAAACCGTCTGGTGAAATTATTGAAAGTCCAATTATTTCAAATTTTAAAGAAGGTTTAACTGCACTTGAATATTTCAATTCAACACACGGAGCTAGAAAAGGTCTAGCAGATACTGCATTAAAAACTGCAAGTTCAGGTTATTTAACAAGAAGACTTTGTGATGTCGCTCAAGATTTGACTATTACCAAAGTAAAATGTGATAAACCTGGATTTATTGAACTTTCTGAAATTTTAGAAGGTGGAAATGTAGTAGTAAGTTTATCTGAACGTGCTCTTGGAAGAGTAACTGCTGGAGATGTTAAACATCCAATTACTGGTGAAGTTATTATTAAAAAATCAGTGATGATTGACGAGGCTGCATGTGATCAAATTGATGCTGCAGGTATAAAAGCTTTAAAAGTATTTTCAGTAATGACTTGTAGTTCAAAAGAAGGTGTTTGTGCTACTTGTTATGGTAGAGATTTATCTAGAGGAAAAATGGTGCACGTTGGTGAAGCAATAGGTATGATTTCAGCCCAATCTATTGGTGAACCAGGAACACAATTAACAATGAGAACTTTCCACGTAGGTGGTACTGCATCTGTAAAACAAGAATCTCAGATTGTTACAAAAAATGAGGGAACTTTAAAAATTATTAACTCAAATATTTTAGAAGACTCTAAGAAAAATTTAATTGTAATGGGTAGAAATACACAGTTATCAATTGAAGATAAAAATGGTCTTCAAGTTGCAATTTATAAAGTAGCTTATGGTTCAAAATTATTTTTTAAAAATGGTGATAAAGTTAAAGCGAATACTAAAATTTGTGAATGGGATCCATACACTACACCTGTTATTGCAGAAAAAAGTGGTATAGCAAGTTATGTCGATTTAATTGACGGTGTATCAATTCAAGAAACTACAGATGATGCAACTGGAATTTCATCTAAATCTGTAATTGACTGGAGATCACAATCAAAAAGTACTGATTTAAAACCTAGAATTACTTTAAGAGATGAAAAAGGAAATGTTATTAAAAAAGCAGATGATAACGAAGCAAGATATTATTTAGTACCTGACTCAATTCTATCTGTTAAAGATGGTCAAAAAGTTTCAGCTGGTGATGTTATTGCAAGACTTCCAAAAGAAACTACAAAAACCAAAGATATTACTGGAGGATTACCTAGAGTAGCTGAATTGTTTGAAGCAAGAAAAGCTAAAGACAGTGCAATTATTGCTGAAAATGATGGTCAAGTTGTATTCGGCAAAGAAGTTAGAGGTAAACAAAGAGTTTCAATAGTTCCAGAAGATGGTTCTGAAGCTTCAAATTATTTAATTCCAAAAGGCAAACATATCAATTTTAATCAGGGCGAGAGAATTAAAAAAGGAGAATATCTTTTAGATGGTCAACCATTACCTCATGACATTTTAAGAATTATGGGAATTAAAGATTTAACTGAATATTTCGTTAACCAGGTACAAGAAGTTTATAGATTACAAGGTGTAATCATCAACGACAAACATATTGAAACAATTTTAAGACAAATGTTGAAAAAAGTTGAAGTTAAAGTTTCAGGAGATTCAACTTATTTACCAGGTGAAATTGTTGATAGAATAAAATTTGACACTAACAATGAAAAACTTAAAGCGGAAGGAAAAACACCAGCTGTTGGTGAGAGAGTTTTAATGGGTATTACTAAAGCATCATTACAAACAGAGTCATTCATTTCAGCTGCTTCTTTCCAAGAAACTACAAGAGTATTAACAGATGCTGCAATTAAAGGGAAAGTTGACCCTCTAAATGGTCTTAAAGAAAACGTTATTGTTGGTAGGTTAGTTCCAGCTGGTACGGGTAATATTAAGAACAAATGGAATAAAAAAGCTCTTGAAGATGATAATAAATTTTTGTCTGAACAAGATAAGATTGAAGCTGCAGAAACCTCAATTAATCAATAAAATTAATCAATAAATTATTAGTTTTAGTTTGACAAAGTCCCATTAATAAGTATTTTGGCGATGTTTTTGGTTGGAATGTAGTGTTAGCTTTAGACACTAAACGCTGCCATAAATAACCTGTCAGTTATTTCTCTCAAAAACAATTATTAATAAATTTAAAAAAATTATGCCGACTATTAACCAATTGTTAAAAAATAAAAGAGTTAAACAGAGTAAAAGGAATAAAGTTCCAGCTCTTCAAAAACAACCTCTTAAAAGAGGCGTTTGTGTTAAAGTCTATACTACTACACCAAAGAAACCAAACTCAGCATTAAGAAAAGTTGCAAGGGTTAGGTTATCAAATGGTTTTGAAGTTACTGCTTACATACCTGGTGAAGGACATAACTTACAAGAACACTCAGTAGTTTTAATTCGAGGTGGTCGTGTTAAAGATTTACCAGGGGTGCGTTATCATATTCTTAGAGGAAATCTTGACACTCAAGGTGTTGCTAACAGAAAAAAAAGAAGATCTTTATACGGAACTAAAAAAGGTAAGTAATTTATGTCTAGAAAAAAAACTCAACCTAAAAAAAACGTTACACCTGATCCAAAATTTAAATCTACTATAATTCCAAAATTAATTAATAATATAATGTACGATGGAAAAAGAGGCGTTGCTGCAAAGATTGTTTATGAAGCAATTGAAAAAATTAAAACAAAAACAAAAGACGAGCCAATTAATATTTTTAATGAAGCAATAAATAATATTAAACCGACTGTTGAAGTAAGATCTAGAAGAGTAGGTGGAGCGACATATCAAGTTCCAGTTGAGGTTAAAAGTAAAAGAGCTCAAGCTCTCGCAATAAGATGGCTAGTAGAATCTGCTAGAAAAAGAAAAGACAAACATATGTCTGATAAAATTTTCAATGAACTTTATGATGCCTATGAAAAAAAAGGTGCAGCAGTTAAAAAAAGAGAGGATGTCCATAAAATGGCTGAGTCAAACAAAGCGTTTGCTCACTTCAGATGGTAATTTAATATGGCAAGAACACACACATTAGATAGATATAGAAACATTGGTATCATGGCCCACATTGATGCTGGTAAAACTACTACGACTGAAAGAATTTTATATTATACGGGTAAAAGCCACAAGATTGGTGAAGTTCATGATGGCGCTGCAACAATGGATTGGATGGAGCAGGAACAAGAAAGAGGTATCACAATTACTTCAGCAGCCACAACTTGTTTCTGGCAAGATCATAGAATTAATATTATCGACACACCCGGCCACGTAGATTTTACTATTGAAGTTGAAAGATCTTTAAAAGTGTTGGATGGCGCTGTAGCTGTTTTTGATGGTGTTGCGGGTGTTGAGCCTCAATCTGAAACTGTATGGAGACAAGCAGATAAGTATAAAGTTCCAAGAATTTGTTTTGTTAATAAATTAGACAGAACTGGTGCAGATTTTTTTAGATGCGTAGATATGATTAGAGATAGACTTGGAGCAAAACCTCTAGTCTTACAAGTTCCTATTGGAATCGAAGCATCATTAACGGGTGTAGTAGATTTAGTAAAAATGAAAGCTCAAGTTTGGAAAGATGAAGCTTTAGGAGCCGAGTGGGAATACAAAGAAATTCCAGATGACCTTAAAGAAGTCTCTCAAAAATATAGAACTGAACTAGTTGAAATGGCAGTTGAGCAAGACGAAAAATTAATGGAAAATTATTTAAATGGGGAAGAAATAAAAGAGGAAGATTTAGTTAAATGTATCAGAAAAGGCACATTAAATTTTAGTTTTGTTCCTGTTATAACCGGATCTGCTTTTAAAAACAAAGGTGTTCAGCCATTACTAGATGCAGTGATCAATTATTTGCCAAGTCCTATTGATATTGGTTTTATTAAAGGAACTAAATTAGGCGGCGAAGAAGAAGTGGAAATGAAATTTGATGATAGCGCTCCATTTTCTGCTTTGGCATTCAAAGTTGCAACTGATCCATTTGTAGGATCTCTTACATTTATTAGAATATATTCTGGTACGATTAAAACAGGAACTGCAGTTTTTAATTCATCAAAAGAAAAAGAAGAAAGAGTTGGAAGAATGCTATTAATGCATGCAAACTCTAGAGAAGATATTAAAGAAGCAAATGCTGGTGACATTGTGGCCCTAGCTGGATTAAAGAATACAATCACTGGGCATACTTTATGTGACAAAGATAATTCAGTGTTATTAGAGCCTATGGAATTTCCTGAGCCTGTTATTGAAATTGCAGTTGAGCCTAAAACTAAAGCTGACCAAGAAAAAATGGGTGAAGCCTTAGGAAGATTAGCTAAAGAGGATCCATCTTTCAGAGTAACGTCAGACGAAGAGTCTGGACAGACAATTATTAAAGGTATGGGTGAGTTACATTTAGATATTATTGTTGATCGAATGAAAAGAGAGTTTAAAGTTGAAGCAAATGTTGGTGCTCCACAAGTAGCTTATAGAGAAACAATTGAGAATGCTTCAGAAGTTGAATACACGCACAAAAAACAAAGTGGTGGTGCAGGACAGTTTGCAAAAGTTAAATTATTAGTAGAACCTCAAGAGCCAGGCAAAGGTAGAGCTGTTGAAAGTAAAATTAAAGGTGGTTCAATTCCAAAGGAATTTATACCTGGCGTTGAAAAGGGAATAGAGACTGTTTCAGACAGTGGAATTTTAGCTGGTTTCCCGCTGATAGATTATAAAGTCACTATATTAGATGGTTTACACCATGATGTTGACTCTAGTGTGCTGGCTTTTGAACTAGCTAGCAGATCGTGCTTTAAAGAAGCTTGTACAAAAGGTGGATTAAAATTATTAGAACCAGTAATGAGAGTAGAAGTTGTTACTCCTGAAGATTATATGGGAGATGTTATAGGAGATCTAAACAGCAGAAGAGGCCAAATTAGTACTCAAGAGCAAAGAGGAAATGCAACTGTAATTACAGCAATGGTGCCTTTGGCTAACATGTTTGGTTATATAAATAATTTAAGATCAATGTCTCAAGGTAGAGCTCAATATTCAATGTTCTTTGATCATTATTCAAAAGTACCTCAAAATGTTCAAGACGAAGTAACTAAAAAGATTGCAGGCTAATTATGGAAAAACAGAACATCAGAATTAAACTAAGAGCATATGACAATAAAATTTTAGATGCTTCTACAGAAGAAATTGTGAATACTGTAAAAAGAACTGGTGCGACCATAAAAGGTCCAATTCCTTTACCAACTAAAATCGAAAGATATACAGTTTTACGTTCACCGCATATTGATAAAAAAAGTAGAGAGCAATTTGAGACAAGAACTCATAAGAGATTAATAGATATAGTTGAACCAACACCACAAACTGTTGAAGCTTTAATGAAATTAGATTTAGCATCAGGTGTTGATGTGGAGATAAAAATTTAGTTATGAACGAAATAGCTTTAATTGGAAAAAAAATTGGTATGACAAGAGAGTTCTATAAAACTGGTCAACTAGTACCAGTTACAGTTTTAAAAATGGAAAAAGCTCGAGTTATTCAAGTCATTGAGGAAGATAAAAGAGGTTATAAAGCAGTTCAATTAGGTTATGGAAAAATTAAAAACTCGAAACTTACGAAGGCAATGAAGGGCTATTTTGCAAAAAAAAATACTGAAGCAAAAAAACTATTAAAGGAATTTAGAGTTGAAAACACAGAAACTTATAAAGAAGGAAACGAATTTGGTTTAGAAATTTTTAAAGATATTAAATTTGTTGATACTAGATCTAAAACTATCGGAAAAGGTTTTGCCGGAGCTATGAAAAGACATAACTTTGGAGGATTAAGAGCTACTCATGGTGTTTCTGTTTCACATAGATCACATGGTTCTACAGGTCAACGACAAGATCCAGGTAAAGTGTTTAAAGGAAAAAAAATGGCTGGTCATATGGGTGATAAACTTAGAACTATGCAAAATATTGAAATTATCAAAACAGATTTGGAAAATGAATTATTATATTTAAAAGGATCAATACCTGGAGCAAAAAATTCAGAAGTCCTAGTTAAAAAATCAGTTAAAAATATTAAAAAATTAACAGTGCAAGAAAAAATTAATGTTGCAGAAGAAGCAAAGAAAACACCCGATAAGAAGAAAAAATAATGAAACTTGATAAATTACATTTAGACGGAAAAAAAGACTCAATCGAAGTACTCGATAAAATATTTTCTGCTAAGATAAATAAAAAATTAGTTAGTAGTGTTTTGTATAAAACAAACGCTAATTACAAAGGAAGACACGCAAAAACAAAACAACAAAACGAAGTTTCGGGATCAACAGCAAAAATTTATGCTCAAAAAGGTACCGGTGGAGCAAGACATGCCAGTAGAAAAGCTCCTATATTTGTCGGTGGTGGTATAGCTCATGGTCCTAAAGGTGAATTGTCTTACAAAAAAAGAAAATTAAATAAAAGTGAAAAAAAATTGAGTGTTGCTTCGTTAATCACTGAAAAAAATAAAAATAAAAATTTACTAGTATTTAGCGATTTTAATAATGAAATTAAAAAAACTAAAGAAATGCATTCAATAATTAAAAAATTTGAGATCACGAATTCATTAATTATTCTTGATAAAAACTCTAAAGATAAAATAGAAAAATCAGTAAGAAATATTCCAAATGTAAAAGTTACGGATGTAAATCATTTTAGCAGTTTTGATATTATAAAATTTAAAAAAGTTGTTTTCACAGAAAGCTCAATAAAAGAGCTAGAAAAGAGATACTCATAATGGATAAACTTCATTTATACGATAAAATTTTATCTCCACTTGTTACAGAGAAAACAACTAATCTTTCGGAACAAAATAAAGTTGTTTTTAAGGTTCCTGCTTCTGCTAACAAAAAGAATTTAAAAACAAACATTGAAAAAATTTTTAAAGTAAATGTAACTAAAATAAATATTATTAATAAACAAAACAGAACTAAATTAACTAGAGGTAAAAAAGTTAAAGTTTCTGGATTTAAAAAAGCAATTATCACTTTAAAAAAAGGTCAAAGTATTGACCTAACTACTGGAGTTTAAATTAATGGCATTAAAAACTTTTAAACCATATACAAAATCTACTAGGGGAACGATCTTAGTTGACAGAACTGGCTTATGGAAAGGTAAACCTTTCAAGTCTTTGGTTTCACCAAAAAATGCTATGAAGGGTAGAAATAATAATGGCCACATAACATCTATTAATAGAGCAGGTGGTCATAAAAAAATGTACAGACATGTAGACTTTTATAGAAAAAAGTTCGATATGCCTGCGACTGTAGAAAGAATTGAATATGATCCAAATAGATCATGTTACATTATGTTGGTAAAATTCCAGGATAATACACACGCATATTATCTTGCTCCACAAAAGATTAATGTTGGAGATACCGTTGAAAACGGAACTAAGAAAGAAATTAAAGTAGGGAATTGTATGCCTCTACAAGACATACCAGTTGGTATAAATATTCACAATGTAGAAATTCAGCCAGGTGGTGGTGGAAAAATTGCTAGATCAGCAGGTACATCTGTTACAATTAGTGGATTAGATGGTAATTATAGTTTGATTAAACTTGCATCAGGTGAAGTTAGAAAAATTGACTCTAGATCTTTTGCTACAATTGGAGTTTTAAGTAATCCAGACCAAAAAAATATTAAAATAGGTAAAGCTGGTAGATCAAGATGGTTAGGTAGAAGACCACACACTAGAGGTGTAGTTAAAAACCCAGTGGATCACCCACATGGAGGTGGTGAGGGTAAGACAGCGGGTGGTAGACATCCTGTTTCTCCAACTGGTCAATCTGCTAAAGGTTTAAAAACTAGAAATAATAAGAGAACAGATAAATTTATAGTTAGAAGAAGAAAGAAGAGAAAGGATTAGATAATGGCTAGATCAGTTTGGAAAGGACCGTTTGTTGAAGAGAGCTTGATGAATAAAGTTGATAAATACAAAGCAGATCCAAAAAAAATTCCAATTAAAACTTGGTCTAGAAAATCAACTATTATTCCAGATTTCGTTGGAGTTAGTTTTTTGATTTATAATGGAAAAAAATTTATTCCAATCACAGTTTCTGAGGATATGGTAGGTCATAAATTAGGAGAATTTGCACCAACTAGAACTTTTTTTGGTCATACACCTGCTGATAAAAAAGCAAAACCTGCTGAGGCAAAAAAATAAACTATGAGTAAGAAAAAGAAAATAGATAAAAGCAAGGATAAAACAGTTAGATCTATAAATAACAATATTAGATCAAGTGTTAGAAAGCTAAATCCAATTTTAAAAGGTATTGTTGGAAAAAAAGTAGATGTAGCTATTAGAGATTTACAGTTTTCAGAAAAAAGAATTACAAAAGATATTAGAAAAACTATTAGTTCGGCTGTTGCAAATGCTGAGAATAATTATCAGTACGATATAGACAATCTAATTGTTAAAGAAGCGTATTGTGGAAAAAAAATAACCATGAAAAGATTTAGACCAAGAGCCAAAGGTAGAGCTGCTCCAATTCTAAAACCTTATTCAAGTGTTACGATAATATTATCAGAGTCAAAAAAAATGGAGAGTCATGGGACAAAAGGTTAATCCAGTAGGTTTTAGATTAGGTGTGAACAGAGGTTGGGACTCGGTTTGGTATGCTAAGAAAAAAGATTTTGGAAATTACTTAATCGAAGACTTTAAAATAAGAGAGTATATTAAAAAAAATGTAATTAACTCTGGCGTTTCTAAGGTAATGATCGAGAGAACTTCCAACAAATGTTATGTTACAATCTATACTTCAAGACCTGGATTTGTAATTGGAAAAAAAGGTAGTGATATCGATAAGATTAAAAATAATTTATCTAAATTTACAAAAAATGAAGTCACATTAAATATTAAAGAAGTTAAAAAACCTGAAACTAATGCTTATTTAGTTGCAGAAAATATTGCACAACAATTAGTAAAAAGAATTTCCTACAGAAGAGCGATGAAAAGAGCCATGCAATCTTGTATTAGACTAGGCGCTAAAGGAATAAAAGTTTCTATCAGTGGAAGACTTGGTGGTAATGAAATCGCAAGAACTGAATGGTTAAGAGATGGTAGTATACCTTCTCACACATTGAGAGCAGATATTGATTATGCAGAAGCAGAAGCTTTAACAACATACGGTATCATCGGTATTAAAGTATGGATCTACAAAGGTGAGGTTTTTGCTAAAGAATTCAGTCAAGAAACAAACAAAGTAACACCTAAAGAGGCTAAAGAATAAAATGTTACAACCAGTCAGAACAAAATGGAGAAAAGCTCATAAAGGAAGAATCCACGGGAATGCTTCTAGAGCTAACTTTATTAACTATGGTGCTTACGCTTTAAAAGCTATGTCACCTGAAAGAGTAACTGGTAAACAAATAGAAGCTGCAAGAGTTGCTTTAACAAGGCATATGAAAAGACAAGGTAGAGTTTGGACAAGAGTATTTCCAAACATTCCAGTTTCAAAAAAACCAATTGAAGTAAGAATGGGTAAAGGTAAAGGATCACCTGAATACTATGCGTGTAGAGTAAAACCAGGAAGAATTTTGTTTGAAGTTGATGGTGTATCTGAACAAATCGCAAAAGAGGCTTTATATAAAGCATCTGCAAAGTTACCTATTAAAACAAAAACGATTAAAAGATTAGCATAATGAAAAAACAAGAAATTAAAAAATTATCTAAGGACGAAATTTTGAAAAATATTGATAAATTGAAAAAAGATTTATTTAATTTTAGATTTCAAAAAATTAACTCCCAGATAACAAATCCAGCTAAGATAGGTGAAACAAAAAAAACTATTGCTAGATTAAAAACAACTTTAAAGGAAAAATTAAATGCCTAAAAAAATTTTAACAGGAATAGTGGTAAGCGATAAACCAAACAAAACTATAACAGTAATGGTTGAAAGAAAATTTTCTCATCCTGTATTGAAAAAAGTAATTAAAGTTAGAAAAAAATATAATGCACACGATGAAAATAATAAGTTTAAAAATGGTGATAAAGTTTCAATAATTGAGAGTAAGCCTTTTTCAAAAAATAAAAAATTTCAAGTTATGGAGAACACAAAATAATGATTCAAGTTCAAACAGAATTACAAGTTGCTGATAACACTGGTGCAAAAAGAATTGAGTGTATTAAAGTGCTAGGTGGATCTAAGAGACGTTATGCTAGTATTGGTGACACAATTGTTATCGCTGTTAAAGAAGCAATACCAAAAGGTAAGGTTAAAAAAGGATCAGTTCATAAAGCCGTTGTTGTGAGAGTAAAAAAAGGTATTCACAGAGATGATGGTTCTAAAGTAAAATTTGATAACAATGCTGCAGTTTTAGTAGATGACAAAGGTGAACCAGTAGGAACTAGAATATTTGGTCCTGTAACAAGAGAATTAAGAAATAGAGGTCAGATGAAAATAATTTCATTGGCACCAGAGGTATTATAATGATTAAAAAAGGACTTAAAGTTGTTGTTTTAACTGGTAAGGATAAAAAAAAAGAGGGTGAAGTCATTGAAATTGATAGACCCAATAATAGAGCGAAAGTTAAAGAAATAAATATGGTTAAAAAACATATTAAAACAACTAAAGAAAAAAAAGGTGGAATAGTTTCAAAAGAAGGATTTATACATATTTCAAATTTAAAACTAGTTGAAGATAAAAACTCAGCTAAAAAAACAGAAGCTAAAAAATAATGACACCAAGATTAAAAGAACTATTTTTTAAAGAAATTCAACCTGCATTAAAAAATCAGTTTGGATTAAAAAATATTTATATGACTCCAAAAATTGAAAAAATTGTTCTTAATATGGGGTTAGGCCTTGATGGTAACGATGCTAAAATTTTAAAATCATGTGAAGAGGATATGGCTAAAATTACTGGCCAAAAACCAGTGATTACAAAATTTAAAAAATCAGTAGCAAATTTCAAAACAAGAAAAGGAACTAATGCAGGTTTAAAAGTTACTCTAAGAAAAAATAAAATGTATGAGTTCTTAGACAGATTAGTGAACATTGCATTACCTAGAATTAAAGATTTTAGAGGTTTATCTGCAAATGGATTTGATAAATTTGGAAATTACACTTTTGGTGTTAAAGAGCATATTATTTTTCCAGAAGTGAGTTTTGATAGAGCTGATAAAGTTAGAGGTTTAGATATAGTAATCGTCATATCTTCGCAAAGTAAAGATCATAGCTTTGCTTTATTAGAAAAAATGAATTTCCCATTTATTAAAAAAGGAGAAAATTAAGAATGGCTAAACTGAGTTCAATTAACAAAAATAATAAAAGAATAAAACTTGCAGATAAGTTTTATAAAAAAAGAGAAAAATTAAAAAAAATTGTTATGGACAAGAAACTTCCTTTAGAGGAAAGATTCAAGGCACAGCAAAAATTGTCTAAGTTGCCGAGAAACTCAGCTAAAAATAGAGTAATGAATCGTTGTCAGATTACAGGAAGACCTCATGGTGTTTACAGAAAATTAAAGATATCTAGAATTGCATTAAGACAACTTGGATTGCAAGGAAAGATACCAGGTTTAGTTAAATCAAGTTGGTAGTAGAAAGGATTATATGAGTTTAAGTGACCCAATTGGAGATATGATAGCAAGAGTAAAAAATGCTCAAGCTAGGAACCATAAAAAAGTAGAATTACCATCATCAAATTTTAAATCTAAAATTGCTGATATACTGAAAAATGAAGGATTTATAAAAGATTTTAAAATTACAGAAGAAAATAAGAAACCAGTTTTATCCTTAGAACTTAAATATCATTCTGGAAATCCAGTAATCAGTAACTTTGAAAGAGTATCAAAACCAGGAAGAAGAATATTTTCAAGTGCTGATAGTTTGCCTAAAATCAATAATGGTTTAGGTATTGCAATCGTATCTACACCAAAAGGTGTTATGACAGACATTGATGCAAGAAAACAAAAAGTGGGTGGAGAAATAATCTGTAAGGTATTTTAATTATGTCAAAAATTGGTAAAATTAACATTGCAATTCCTGATAAAGTTAAAGTTGTTTTAGCTGGCAATATTTTAAATATTGAGGGTCCATTAGGAAAAAAATCTTTGGATATAGATTTAGATATGTTCAATTTAGATATTAAAGACGGAAAAGAAATTTCAATTAAGCCTAAAAAAATTGATCAAAATACTAAAAGACTTTGGGGCATGAACAGAAGTTTAATAAATAATGCCGTAATAGGTTCAAGCACAGGTTATGAAAAAACATTGGAATTGGTTGGTGTTGGATACAGAGCTGCATTAAAAGGCAATCAGTTAAATCTACAACTTGGCTACAGCCATGACATAGATTTTGATATCCCTGAAGGAATTAAAATAGCTGTAGAAAAACAAACTACTTTAAAAATTTCTGGCTCAGATAAGCAGTTAGTCGGTGTTGTTGCTTCTAAAATTAAAACATTTAGAAAAATCGAACCCTATAAAGGAAAAGGGATTAGAGAAAAAGGTCAATATGTCCTTAAAAAAGAAGGAAAGAAAAAATAATGAAATTAACTACAGGAATAAGAAAACGTTTTAGAGTTAGTAACAAAGTTAAAAGAGTTGCACCTAAAGATAGATTTAGATTGTGTATTTCAAGATCTGCAAAAAATATTTCTGCTCAGATCATTGATGATACTAAAAATATAACATTATTGTCTGCTTCTTCTGTTGAAAAAGATATTAAATCAGGCTCAAAAGTAAATAAAACTGAACTTTCTAAAATAGTAGCAGAAAAACTTGCAAAGAAAGCTCAAGAAAAGAAAATATCAAAAATATTTTTTGATAGAGGGGTTTATAAATACCACGGTAGGGTAAAAGTATTTGCAGAAACTTTACGTAAAAATGGAATGGAATTTTAATCATGGATAATAATAAAGATAAAAAAACTGACGATATTTTAGAAAAACTAGTTCATATAAATAGAATTACTAAAGTAGTAAAGGGTGGTAGAAGATTTGGATTTTCAGCCTTGGTTGTTGTTGGTAATCAAGCTGGTAGAATTGGTATAGCTCATGCTAAGGCAAAACAAGTGCCAGATGCTATTAAAAAAGCGAATGAAATGGCTAGAAGAAAATTAATTCACATCCCATTAAGAGAGGGAAGAACTATTCATCACGACGTAAAAGCTAAAGATGGATCTGGTAGAATTGTGTTAAGAGCTGCATCTAAAGGTACAGGTATAATTGCAGGTGGTCCAGTACGAGCTGTTTGTGAAGTTTTAGGTGTTAAAGATATTGTTGCAAAATCAATGGGAACTTCAAATGCTCACAATGTTATTAGAGCAACAATGAAAGCTTTATTAAAACAAAACTCACCAAAACAAATTTCGGCTATAAGAAATAAAAAAATATCAGAAATAATTGAAAAAAGAGGCTAATGACAACACAACTAAATAATAGAGAAAAAATTAATAAACCTAAAATAAGAGTTGGTAGAGGTATTGGTTCTGGTAAAGGAAAAACTTGTGGCAGAGGGGTTAAAGGTCAAAAGTCTAGATCAGGAGTTGCTATAAAAAGTTTCGAAGGTGGACAAATGCCTTTGTATAGACGTTTACCTAAAAGAGGTTTTAATTCAATATCTACAGAAAAAGTTGCAATTTTAAATCTAGAGAAAATTCAATCATACATTGATAACAAAACACTTAACGGTTCAGAGCTCATCAATACTGAAACTTTGAAAAAACTTAAATTAATTAACAAAAACTCAACAAAATTAAAAATTTTAGGTACAGGTGAAATTAAAGACAAAGTTAACATCGAAGCTAATCTTGCCTCAAAATCTGCTGTTGAAAAATTAGAAAAAATTGGTGGATCAATTCAACTGAAAAAATAAATCATTGAAATATGAGCTCATCATCTTCCTCAATTGATTTAAGAAATCGAATACTTTTTACCATCGGTATTCTTGCTGTTTATAGATTTGGAACGTTTGTTCCATTACCAGGCATAGATCCAGAGCAACTTAAAATACTAATGGAAAGTAATCAAAAGGGATTACTTGGAATGTTTAACGTTTTTGCAGGTGGTGCAGTTAGTAGAATGGCAATATTCGCATTGGGAATTATGCCATATATTTCATCTGCTATTATCGTTCAATTGTTAACTGGCGTATCAGATTACTTTAAAAACTTAAAAGCTCAAGGAGAGACGGGTAGAGCAAAAATTACTCAAATAACGAGATATGGTACAGTATTATTAGCTACAGTTCAGGGGTATGGGCTATCTGTTGGATTAGAGTCTTCAGCTAATTTAGTTATAAATCCGGGTTTATTTTTTAAAATCTCAACAGTAACAACAATAGTTGCTGGAACAATTTTTTTAATGTGGCTTGGTGAACAAATAACACAAAGAGGAATTGGTAATGGAATTTCATTGATAATTTTTGCTGGTATCGTTGCTGAAATTCCTAGAGCATTGGTAACTACTTTTGAGTTAGGTAGAACTGGTGCAGTTTCAACATTAATGATTTTAGCAATATTTGTTTTATTAGTTTTAACTATTCTCTTTGTTGTATTTATGGAGAGAGCATTACGTAAAATATTAATCAATTATCCCAAAAGACAAATGGGTAATAAAATGTATGGTGGAGAGTCATCACACTTACCATTAAAAATTAATCAAGCAGGTGTGATACCGGCAATTTTTGCTTCAGCACTTTTATTATTACCAGTAACTTTTTCTAATTTTAGTTTTTCAGATAATGAAACATTTTTAAATTTGAGTTCATATTTTACTCAAGGACAACCACTTTATATGTTGCTTTATGCATCTGGGATAATCTTTTTTACATTTTTCTATGTTTCAATAACATTTAATCCAACTGAAACTGCTGATAATTTAAGAAAATATGGTGGCTTTGTACCAGGTATTAGACCAGGTGAAAGCACAGCTATATATATTCAAAATATTTCAACAAAACTTACAACAATAGGTGCATTATATTTAACGTTAGTTTGTTTAATGCCAGAGTTTTTGATTGCTAATTATCCAATACCATTTTATTTAGGAGGAGCTTCAATCTTAATTGTTGTGGTAGTTGCAATAGACACTGTTACTCAAATACAAACTAGACTTATGAGCGCTCAATATGAGCAGCTAATTAAGAAAACAAAATTCGGAAGATAATTTCTAAGTGAATATAATTCTATTTGGTCCACCTGGTGCTGGTAAAGGTACTCAGGCTCAGCAGATCGTTGATAAGCATAATTATTTCCAACTATCAACAGGTGATTTACTAAGAGATGAAGTTAAAAAAAAAACCGATCTAGGCAAACAAATTGAGGAAAAAATTTCTAAAGGCAATTTTGTTTCCGATGAAATTGTTAATGAACTGCTTAAAAACACTATTAAAGAATTAAAATTTCGAGATAGAATAATTTTTGATGGATATCCAAGGACAATTCAGCAATCAAAAAATTTAGATATTATTTTAAAAGAATTTAATCAAAAAATTGATCTAATTATATCCCTTCATGTTCCTAGAGATGTAATTGAAAAAAGAATTGAAGGCAGAGTTACCTGTGAAAAATGCAATACAACGTTAAATAAGTTTTTTAATGAAAAAGAAATTGAAATGCACCCTTGTGGATCCGATCGTTTTATCAGACGTAAAGATGATAATTCAGAAACTTTAATGAATAGATATGATATTTATACCGAAACAACAAAACCGGTGATTGATTTTCTAGCACAAAAAAGTTTCTTTCATCAAATAGATGGAACACTTAAAATAGGTGAAATAACCAATAAAATTGACACTTTTATCAATGTTTAACCCGTTGACTTTGAAAGAACTTCTTATATAAAAGGCACAATTTATCACAAATATTATGGCTCGTATCGCAGGTATTAACATTCCACAAAATAAGCTTGTTCATATAGGCTTAACTTATATTTATGGAATTGGTGATAAATTTTCTCAACAAATTTGTTCTTCATTAGAAATTCCGAAACAAAAAAGAGTGAATGAATTAACTGATGATGAAATTTTAAAAATTAGAGAATACATCGATCAAAATTTTAAAGTCGAAGGTGATTTAAGAAGAGACTATTCATTAAGTATTAAAAGACTTATTGATTTAGCTTGCTATAGAGGTTCAAGACATAGAAAAAAATTACCTGTAAGAGGTCAAAGAACAAGATGTAATGCTAGAACCAGAAAAGGTAAAGCTATAGCTATTGCTGGAAAAAAATTAACACCAACTAAAAAATAATAATGGCTAAAACAGAAAAAGTAGAAAATAAAGATCAGAAGGTAGAAAAATCTTCAAAAAAATCCAATAAAAGTTCTTATTCTAAAAAAAAGAAAATTAAAAAAAATATTTTAAATGGTATTGCTTATGTTCAATCAACATTTAACAATACGATTATTTCAATAGCAGATACGAATGGAAATGTAGTTTCATGGGCATCTGCTGGTCAAAAAGGTTTTAAGGGATCAAGAAAATCAACTCCTTATGCTGCTCAAATTGCTGCAGATGCAGCAGCTTCTAAAGCTTTAGAGTATGGAATGAAAACTTTATCAGTAGAGGTTAAAGGTCCTGGATCTGGTCGAGAAACAGCTTTGAGGGCACTACAAGCTAGAGGTTTTAAAATTTTATCTATAAAGGATACAACACCAATGCCACATAATGGTACAAGACCACCAAAAAAAAGGAGAGTTTAATGGAAACTGAAAATGTTAATGTCAAAAATTGGAAATCATTAATTAAACCTAGTAAATTAGATGTTAAAATTAGTGATGACCTTACTCATGCAAAAATAATTGCTGAGCCATTAGAAAAAGGTTATGGTTTAACATTAGGAAACTCTTTAAGAAGAATTCTTCTATCCTCAATCAGAGGTGCAGCTGTAACATCAATTCAAATTGATGGTGTTTTACATGAGTTTACTTCAATAAAAGGTGTTAGAGAAGATGTAACAGATATTGTTTTAAACGTTAAATCTTTAGCTCTAAAGTCCTCATCTGAAGGAACAAAAAAACTTATTTTAGATGCTAAAGGACCGGGAGAAATTAAAGCTTCTGATATAACACCAGTAGCTGATGTAGAAATTTTAAATCCTGATTTAGTTATTTGTAATCTAGATGAAAATACTAATTTTCATATGGAAATGAATGTTAACACAGGTAAAGGATATGTTCCTGCTGATTTAAATAAGCCAGAAGAACCACCATTAGGGTTAATTGCAATTGACTCATTATATAGCCCTGTAAAAAAAGTTTCTTACTCAGTAAGTACAGCAAGGGAAGGTAAAGCTCTAGACTATGACAAATTAACCATGGAAGTTGAAACAAATGGTTCAATTTCTGCTGAAGATGCAGTCGCATATTCTGCAAGAATTTTTCAAGACCAACTTAAAATGTTTATTAATTTTGATGAACCAGTTGAAGCTCCAGTTAAAGAAGTATCAACAGAACCTGAATTTAATAAAAATTTATTAAGAAAAGTTGATGAATTAGAACTTTCTGTAAGATCAATGAATTGTCTTAAAAATGATAATATTATTTATATTGGAGATCTTGTTCAAAAATCTGAAGGTGAAATGTTGAGAACACCAAATTTTGGAAGAAAATCTCTCAATGAAATTAAAGAAGTTCTAACTGGAATGTCTTTATATCTTGGAATGGAAATACCAAACTGGCCACCAGATAATATTGCAGAAATGTCTAAAAAACTAGAGGAAGCTATCTAATGAGACATGGAATGGCTAATAAGAAGTTAAATAGAACTTCTGAACACCGAAAAGCATTACTGAAAAATATGCTTAATTCACTAATTAAGTATGAGCAAATTAAGACTACATTACCAAAAGCTAAATTTTTGAAGCCACAAGCTGATAAAATTATTACTCTTGGAAAAAAAGAAACTTTACAAACAACCAAAATGCTTGTTTCAAAGCTACAGGATGTAACATCTGCAAATAAAGTAACTAAAACTTTATCTAAAAGATATGAGAAAAGAAATGGTGGTTATACAAGAATAATCAAAGCCGGATTTAGATATGGTGATAATGCACCTATGGCAATTATTGAATTTGTAGATCGAGATGTTGAAGCAAAGAGAGTTGATAAAAAGAAAAAAGATAAAACAGCAAGCCCAGTTGACAAAAAGACCGAAGAAAAAACTGCAGCTACAGCATAGTTAAATTCAAAAATAAACTGTTAATGATAAAATCATACATCGTTGATGAAACATGTAATGATATGCGATTAGATAGATGGATCAGAAACACACTTGGTAATATCCCACAAAGTCTTATTGAAAAAAATCTAAGAGCTGGAAAAATCAAGGTTAATAATAAAAAAGTCAAAAGTTCCTTTAAAATAAAAACCGGATTTGAAATTCAAACATTTAATTTAGATTTTAAGGAAAATATTTCACAAAAAAAAATTAAATACCAGCCAACAGACCAAGTGATTAAAGAAAATGAAAATCTAATAATAGATGACAATGAAAATTTTATTGTATTAAATAAAAATTCAGGAATATCAGTTCAAGGTGGCACTAAATCAAAAAAAAATTTGGTTGATATTTTTGCTAAAAGTGAAGTTTTTAAAAACTCAAAACCATATTCAGTACACCGATTAGATAAGGATACTTCTGGTGTTTTTATAATGGCTAAAAATAGAGAAACAGCTCAATTATTGACTTCACTTTTTCGTTTAAGAAAAGTTCATAAAACTTATCTTGCAATTTGCCATGGTGAATTAGAGTCAAATAAAGGTGAATGGATAAGTGATCTCATACGTTATGATAATGGAAAAAAAGTTATAGAAAAAGCCAGAACTTTATTTAGAGTTATAGACAAAAACTCGTTATGCTCATTAGTAGAAATGAAACCAATAACAGGAAGAAAACATCAATTAAGAAAACAATTATACGAGATTGGACATTCGATATTTGGTGATACAAAATACAGAAATTCAGAATTTGCCAAAGGAATAAATAAAAATTTAATGTTACACTCTTATCAAATTAAATTTATGATAAATGATAAGAAATATACTTACACTGCATTGCTTCCAGAATATTTTAAAAAATTATTAAAAATTAAGCGTTTAAACTTTTCAAGTTAGTAAGGAATTTTTCTATTAAAATATCTTGAATTTTTTCGTAATTTTGTTCAGATATTTTTTTTAAATTAGTAACACCTCTATCTGAAATCCCACAAGGCACTATACTTTTAAATGGGTTTAAAGAATTTTTAATATTTAAAGAAAAGCCATGATAAGCAATCCACTTACTAACACGCACACCTATAGCTGCAATTTTTTCTATTTTTTCATTATTGTTAACCCAAATACCCACATTATCCCTGTCAGAAAAGGTATGAACATCATAAAATTTTAATGTTTCAATTATACTTGTTTCAATAATATTAATGAATTTTCTAATATCTTTTTTTCGATTTCGTAAATCAATCACAAAATAGAATATTAATTGTCCCGGACCATGATATGTAATTTTCCCACCTCGGTTTGTTTCATGAATTTTAATTGTTTTATCTAGAATTTCTTTTTTTGAATAACTTGTGCCAGCTGTATAAACAGCTTCATGTTCCAAAATCCAGATCAATTCTTTTCCTTTATTTTCGCTAACCTGTTTTAATCTACCTTCAAGCAAGCTTATTGCTTCTTGATAATTTACAGGTTTTTCAGTCTTTTTGATCTCGATATCCATTAAAAAATTGTATTCTTCATATATTATATTAAAAGTTGCAACAATATTACTGGTAAACTTATGACTTTAACAAAAAAATTAAAAGATAAAAAAGTTAACTTTGAGTTCAACAAGGAATATATAAATGTTTTAACTGATAAAATTTCTAATAATGATGCAGTTTTTATAACTGACTCATTTAAAGAAATGCATCCAGCAGATGCTGCAGATATTATTGAGCATCTTAGTCAAAACGACCGAGAAAGTTTAATTAAACTTAATGGATTTAAAATAGACCCAGAAGTATTTATTGAGCTTAATGAGTCAGTTCAATCTGAGACAATTAAATACTTATCTTCAGCATCAATTATAAGAATTTTAAAAAATCTTGAATCAGATGATGCAATTAAGATCTTAGAAAATGTTAATGAGAATGATAAGAATGCTATTTTAAGTGAATTGCCACCAAAAGATCGTTTCGCCCTTCTAGAGGGATTAAGTTATCCAGAAGATAGTGCTGCTAGAATAATGCAGAGAGAATTTACTGCAATACCAAGTAATTGGAGTGTAGGTCAAACAATTGACTATTTAAGAGAGAATAAAGAACTTCCTGAGGAGTTTCTGGAAATCTTTATTGTAGATGAAAACTTTAAACCTATAGGTACAGTACCTTCATCAAAAGTCTTAAGAACATCACGTGAGTCTAAAATGGTTTCTATAATGTCGGAGTCACCTTTTTTAGTGCCTGTTGATATGGATAGAGAAGAGGTTGGACATTTATTCGAGAATTATAGTTTAAATTCTGCATGTGTAGTTGATAAAAGTAATAAGTTAGTTGGAATGATTACATATGATGATGTTCTTACAGTATTAAAAGAAGAGGCTGAAGAAGATGCTTTAAGATTGGCTGGTGTTGGTGATGAAGAAATAACAGATGGAGTTTTTGTTAAAACAAAAAGACGTTTTAATTGGCTTTTATTAAATCTCTTCACAGCATTTTTAGCTACATGGTGCATTAGTTTGTTTGGTGCAACTATAGAGCAAATGGTTGTTTTAGCTTTCTTGATGCCTATTGTTGCTTCAATGGGCGGTAATGCAGGCATGCAAACTCTAGCTGTTACAATTAGAACTCTAGCAACTAATGATTTAACTAAAAATAATTTTAATCAAAATATTTTAAAAGAATTTAATATAGGTGTTTTAAATGGAATTATTTTTGCAATTATAAG
The DNA here is from genome assembly GCA_008638165.1 of Pelagibacteraceae bacterium. GTDB lineage: Bacteria > Pseudomonadota > Alphaproteobacteria > Pelagibacterales > Pelagibacteraceae > Pelagibacter. The sequence continues at coordinate 29,392 of VTPL01000001.1, read as the reverse complement.
TTCTTTAATTGTACAACTTTGGTTTAAAGATATTCAATTATCTCTAATTATTTCTATATCAATGGTTATTACAATGATTGTTGCTGGTTTATTTGGAATTGTTGTTCCAGTAACCTTAAAGAAAATGAAAATAGATCCAGCTATTGCATCAAGTGTATTTGTTACAACAATAACTGATGTAATAGGCTTTGTATCTTTTCTTGGTGTTGGAGCTTATTTTTTATAAATTATCTATTAATCTTATATTTTCTATATAGTAAGCAATAAATAATCTCGAATTTTTTATTGTAGTTGAAGTTTTTAAATCTTTTAAATTTCTTAGCTCTAAGTATTCAAGTTTAATTTTATTATTATTTATTAAATTTTGAATTCTTTCATTTAAATAAATTTGTACATTTTTTTGTTTATTGAGGTTTTTCTTTATATTCCTTAGTTCTTTAACAACATTTGCTGCAATTTTTAATGACTTTGATTTAAGCAGTATATTTCTTGAAGAAAGCGCTATTGATTTGTTATCTCTTATGGTTTTACAATTAATTATTTTACTAGGATATCTTTTTTCAATAAATTTCTTTAACAAAAAAAATTGCTGATAATCTTTTTCGCCCATAAATATTTTATTAGGTTTAATTAGTTTTGTAAGTCTATCCATTACATCAATAACACCTTCAAAATGTCCTTTTCTATACTTAGCACATAGGATTTTATCTTTATGACTTAATGAAATCTTTTTTGATCTTTTGAAGTTATATATATCTTTAGTTTTTGGAATAAAAACTAGATCAACTTTAAGTTTTTTTAATATTTTCAAATCTTTGTTAATATTTTTTGGATATTTTTTAAAGTCGTTTAAATTATTGAATTGAGTAGGGTTAATATAAATGCTTACAATTGTATATTCACACGTTTTTTTAGATTTTTTAATTAAGGATTCATGTCCCTTATGAATACTTCCCATTGTAGGTACAAAACCTAAATTTTTGATTTCTTTTAGTTCTTTTTTAAGAATTGAGCTATTTAATATAATTTTCATTTGTATTAGCCACTTTAATAAGTAAAACATTTACATGATTAAACAAGCAATTATTCCATTAGCAGGTTTAGGTACTAGGCTGTTACCTTTAACTAGTGTTTTTGCCAAAGAGCTTTTACCTATAAATGGAAAACCTGGAATTGAGTATATTTTAGATGAATGCATAGATGCTGGTATTAAAGAAGTAATATTTATTATTTCAAAAAAGAAAGAAATTATTAAAAAATATTTTTATAACGACTTATTTTATAAAAAAATAATAAAAAAAAAGAATGATCAAAGAGTTAAAAAAGAATATCAAAAAATATTGAAATATAAAAAAATTATCAAATTTGTTTATCAAAATAAACCTTTAGGAACCGGTGATGCTGTCTTAAAAACTAAAAATTTAATTAAAGATAGTCATTTCTTAATGCTATTACCTGATGATTTAATCATTAAAAACAATTGTTCAAAATCAATGATAAAAATTCATCAAAAATATAAATCATCAGTCATGGCTAGTATGAAGGTTGATAAAAGCACTGTATCAAGATGGGGCATATTTAAGTTAAAGAAAAATTTAGACAAGAATAATTCCTTAATAGATGATGTAATTGAAAAACCTTCAATTCATGAAGCGCCATCAAATAAAGCTGTTATTGGAAGATACATACTACCAAAGAAAATTTTTAATTTATTAATAAATCAAAAACCAGGTAAGGGTGGTGAAATCCATATAACTGATGCCATACAAAGTCTTATTAAAAATAATGAAACTTTTATTGCTCATAATTTTTCTGGAAAATATCTAGATTGCGGTACTATGAATGGATATATTAAATCTACTTTAGAAATTGCTAAATTATGAAATTATGTATGATAGGAACAGGTTATGTTGGCTTAGTTAGCGGTGTATGCTTTTCTGACTTAGGTAATGATGTAATTTGTGTTGATAAGGATCTTAGTAAAATTAATGATTTGAAAGACGGAAAAATTCCTATTTATGAACCTGGTCTGGATGAACTTGTTAAAAAAAATATTAAAAATCATAGATTAAATTTTTCTACTGATTTAAAGAATTCAGTTAAAAAATCTGATATAATTTTTATTTGTGTAGGGACACCAACTAAAAAGGGAGGAAGTAGTGCAGATTTAACCCAAGTATTTGGTGTTGCTAAAGAATTATCTAAAACAATAAACAAATATAAGATAATTATAACAAAATCTACTGTTCCAGTTACAACTGGGGATGAAATTGAAAAAATTTTATTAAAATCAAATTCTAGAAATAAATTTTCAGTTGTTTCTAACCCTGAGTTTTTAAGAGAGGGTGAGGCTATTAGAGATTTTATTTATCCTGATAGAGTTGTGGTTGGATCAAATGATAAAAAATCTAGTAGAATTTTAAAAAATTTATATACCCCGTTAATTACTAAAGGAGCCAAATATATTAATACATCTAGAAGAGCAGCAGAATTAATCAAATATGCTTCAAATGCATTTTTAGCAACTAAAATTACTTTTATTAATGAACTTGCTAATTTATGTGAGAAAACAAATATTAATGTTGATGATATTTCGATTGGAATGGGTTTGGATCAAAGAATTGGGAGTCGTTTTTTAAGAGCTGGCCCTGCATATGGGGGATCTTGTTTTCCTAAAGACACAAAGGCAATAACCTCAACAGCTGATAAATTTTCAACAAATCTGTCAGTGATAAAATCTGTTATTAAATCAAATGAAAATAGATCTGAGTTATTACTAAAAAGAGTTTATCAAATATTGAATAATAAAGTTAAAAATAAAAAAATTAGTTTTCTAGGCGTTACATTTAAAGCCAATACTGATGACATGAGAGACTCATCAAGCCTTACAATGATACCAGCTTTATCTAAAAAAGGCGCCTTCATAAGATATTTTGATCCGACTGGTTATAAAAAAGAGTTTAAAAAATTTAAGAATGTTACTTATGCTAAATCAATCTCAAGATGCTTAGAAAAAACTGATCTAGTAATCATCCATACTGAATGGAATGATTTTAAGTCTCTAGATTTTTTAAAATTGATTAAAAATAAAAAGATTAAAATTTATGATATGAGAAATCTTTATACACCTAATAAGATGACAAATAGAGATATTAAATATTACAGTGTTGGAAGAGGCTAGTTTTTAATTCAATTCAAATATCGCATCAACTTCAACCGCTACACCAAGTGGCAAGCTATTGGTGCTAACAGCCGCTCTTGTGTGTTTGCCATTTTCACCAAAAACTTCTGCTATTAAATCCGAAGCTCCATTTATTACTTTTGGTTGTTCAGTAAATTCTGCCGTAGAGTTAACAAATCCAGTTAATTTTACACAATTTTTAATTTTTGAAAGATCTCCTTTACAAGCGTCTTTAGCTTGAGAAATAATGCTAAGCCCACAACGTTTTGCTGCACTATAGGCTTGATCTGAGGTTAAGTCTAAACCAACTTTACCTTTGATTAGTTGTCCATTTTCATCAATTGATATTTGACCTGATACATAAAGTAAATTACCCACAATTTTAGTAGCAACATAATTTCCAGCTGGCGCTTTTGGTTCAGGTAATTTTAAACCTAATCTCGTTATATTATCTTCGTAGCTCATTTAGACTTCCTTTTTTTTGATTTTTTACTTTTATCGTATTCTTTTCTTTTCTCAATAAGTATTAAAGCCTCTTCCATTGTAAGCTCTGTTGGATCTTTTTCTTCAGGTATAGTTGCATTTAAAGATTTGTATTTAATATAAGGACCATATTGGCCTTTCATTACTCTAACAGGTTTTTTATCCTCCGGATGTTCTCCTAAATCTTTTATTATTGAAGAAGACATTCTTCCTGGTTTGGCTTCAGCAATTAATGTAACAGCTCTATTTAGTCCTAAAGAAAAAATTTCATCAATATTTTCTATTCTTGCAGATTTGTTGTCACATTTTAAATAAGGACCAAACCTTCCAGTATTAAGAATTATATCTTTTTGATTATCAGGATTAATTCCAAGTGATTTTGGAAGAGCGCATAAAAATTTAGCTTTTTCTAGATCAACAGATTCAAGCTCGATACCTTTTGGTATAGAAACATTTTTTATATTATCATTTGTATCTTTCTTTAATTTCTTTTTCTTTTTTTTAGAATCTTTTTTTTCATTATTTATCTCTTCAGGAAGAACTTCATATTGAAGATAGGGACCAAATCTTCCATTTTTTAAAAAAATATCATTACCATTTTCATGCTTACCTATGAATTTTGGTTCTGCTAATTGTGCTTGCGCAGCTGCTTTAGCTTTAGAAAGAGGTCTTGTAAATTTACAATCAGGATAGTTTGAGCAACCAATAAATGCACCACCTCTAAAACTATTTTTTAAACTTAAAGTACCTTCATTGCATATTTTACATTTTCTATCTATATTTCCATTTTTGTCCTTATCAAATACCAAGCTACCCAAACTATCATTTAATAAATCAAGAACTTCTCTTGTTCGTTTTTCTTTAACTTCTAAAACGTTATTATTGAAATCTTTCCAAAATAATTCCAAAACTTTAATCCAGCTTTCTTTACCTGTAGTAATCTCATCTAATTGATCCTCAAGACCTGCCGTAAAATTATAATCTACATATCTTGAAAATAATTTTTCTAAAAAAGCAGAAATAAGTTTTCCTCTATCAGTTGGAAAAAATCTTTTATTTGTGATTTCTGCATAACCTCTATTTGCAATTGTTGAAATAATGCTAGCATATGTTGAAGGTCGACCAATTCCTAATTCCTCCAGTTTTTTAACTAAACTTGCTTCAGAATATCTAGGTGGTGGTTGTGTAAAATGTTGCTCATCAATTAAAGCTTCAATATTAACTGGACCTTTTGAAACTTCTGGCAATATTTCTTCATCATCCTCTTTTGATTGAGATTTATAAATTTTTAAAAAACCATCAAATTTTAGAATTGAACCACTTGATTTACATATAGTATGATTATCATTTGATGTTAGCGAAATTGTACTTCTATCAAATTGAGCTGACTCCATTTGTGAAGATAAAGCTCTTGACCAAATTAACTCGTATAATTTATTTTGATCAGTACTTAAATATTTCTTAATATTGTCTGGAGATCTGCTTATGTCAGTTGGCCTAATAGCTTCGTGTGCTTCTTGAGCATTTTTAGCTTTTTTACCAGAGTAGTTTATAGGTTCATTAGGTAAATATTCTTTACCACAATTTTCTTTAATATAATCTCTAAAAGTATTTATAGCATCAGCAGATAGATTAGTTCCATCAGTTCTCATGTAAGTTATAAGACCAATAGTTTCACCCTCTATTTCTATACCTTGATAAAGTTTTTGCGCAATCTGCATGGTTCTAGAAGCTCCAAAACCCAATCTACTTGAAGCTGTTTGTTGAAGTGTTGAAGTAGTAAATGGTCCTGAGGGTTTTCTGTTGATAGTTTTACTAGATATATCAGTGATAGAAAATTTTTTATTTTTTATTTCTTCAATTGCTGAGTTTATTTCCTCTTTGTTTTTAAAAGTAAATTTTTCTATTTTTTTTGAATTTAATTCATAAATACTAGCTGTTATAAAATTATTATTTGTATCAGAAAATTTTACACTTAAAGTCCAGAATTCCTCTGGATTGAATGACTCTATTTCATGTTCTCTTTCAGTTATTAATTTGAGAGCAACTGATTGAACTCTTCCAGCTGATTTAGAGCCAGGTAATTTGGTCCATAGAATAGGGGATATATTAAAACCAACTAAATAATCTAAAGCCCGTCTTGCCATATAGGCATCCACTAAATGTGGCTCGATTTGTCTTGGGTTTTCAATTCCATGAACTACTGCTTTCTTAGTTATTTCATTAAATACAACTCTCTCAACCTCTTTATCTTTTAATAGTTTTTTTTGATCTAAATACTCTTTTACATGCCATGCTATTGCTTCACCTTCTCTGTCAGGGTCAGTAGCTAAGATTATTTTAGTGGACTCTTTTGCAGCATCTGTAATTTCTTTTAAATATTTTTTTGAAAAGCTATCAACTTCCCATTCCATCTTGAAATTTTGATCAGGGTCTACAGATCCATTTTTTGATGGTAGATCTCTAATATGACCATAACTTGCTAGAACTTTATAATTATCACCAAGATATTTATTTATTGTTTTAGCTTTAGCTGGACTTTCAACAATTACAAGATTCATGAATACAAACTAACCAAAACTTGTTGATAGTCAAATTAATAAATTTTTGTTTTTGTTTCCTCTTTATTTTTTAGTCTTTTGATATTTTCTCTATGTGTATAAAAAATCAAAACAAACATTATAAGAAAGAAAATTATATTACCTTGGTTATTAAAGAAAAAAATAAATATCGGAATACTTAATGTTGCAATTAATGATGATAAAGAAGAAAATTTTGAAATAAAAAAAACTATTAACCAACTAGTAATAAAAACTATACCAAAAAAAATATTCATTGAAAAAAGGATACCAAGATATGTTGCAACACCTTTTCCACCTTTAAATTTCAGCCATATTGGAAAAACATGTCCTAAAAATACACTTAAAGCAGCAATATAAATATATTCTGGAAAATTATATTTGATAAATATAATTGGTATTACAGCTTTTACTACATCAAGTATTAAAGTTGAAAATCCTACAGCTTTATTACCGGTTCTAAGAGCGTTTGTAGCTCCAATATTCCCTGAACCAATATCTCTAATATCTTTCTTTAAAAAAATCTTTGTTAAAACAAAACCAAAGGGTATTGATCCCAAAAAATAAGCTACAACAATTACCAAAATATAATCCATTTTATAATTTGAACAATTCTTTACCTTTTACAAAGGTATTTAAAACTTTACCTTGAAGCTTTTTATCTTCTATAGAGGTATTCTTAGATTTTGAGATTAATTTGTTTTTTTTTACTATCCAAGGTTTGTTGATGTCTACAATACAAAAATCAGCATCATTTCCAATAGATAGGTTGCCTTTGTTGATTTTTAAAATCTTGGCTGGGTTATTTGTTAAAGCACTTATTATAGTTTCTAATTTTAATGATCCATTATGATAAAGTTCAAGACTTAAAGACAGAAGTGTTTCAATTCCTGAAGCACCTGTTGCAGCTTGAGCAAAAGTTAATCTTTTAGACTCTTCATCTTCTGGTTTATGATCTGATACAATTACATCTATTAAACCATCTTTTAAAGCCTTAACCAATGCCAATCTATCCTCTTCTTTTCTTAGCGGAGGTGAAAGTTTTAAAAAAGTTCTAAAGTCACCAATATCATTTTCATTTAAAGATAAATTGTTTATTGAAACACCTGAAGTGAATTGAACTTTATCTTTTCTATACTCAATTGTAGAAATTGATTTCTCTGATGAAAGTTGAGATATGTGATATCTGCATTTAGTTTTTTCTAGCAATGTTAAATCTCTTTCAATGATAATTCTTTCTGCAATATCAGGTATGCCTGATAAGCCTAATTTAGTTGCCACAATGCCAGAATTGATCATTCCATTTTTTGCAAGTTCATAATCCTCAGCATGTTGCATGATTAAACTTCCTAGGTCCTTGGCAGAATTCATAATTCTTGACATTAAACGTGAATTTTGAATTGTTTTAATTCCATCTGTAAACGCTATAATTCCTTTTTCCTGTAATAAACCAAATTCAGTCATTGTTTGACCTTCGACTCCTTTTGTAAGAGATGCACAAGGAAAAATATTAATTTTAGATTTATCTCTTCCTCTTCTTTTTAAAAAATCAACAATTGAAACATTATCAATTATAGGATCTGTATTTGGCATAGTAACTACAGAAGTCACACCACCTGCTAGCGCTGCGTTACTTAATGTTCTAAAATTTTCTTTATATTCATATCCAGGCTCTCCCACAAACACTCTCATGTCTACCAATCCTGGAAATATATATTTTCCATCTAGATCAATAGGCCTTTCTCTTGTCGGCAAATTATTCGTATTAACTTTTTTGCCAATTGCTTCAATTTTTCCATCTTCACCAATTATTAGACCGCCATTTTCATTCATTGAATTATGAGGGTCGACTATATTTGCATTTATGAAGTATTGTCTTTTCATTTATTTACAAAAAATTTTTAAGCAAGCCATTCTAACCGCAACACCGAGTTCTACTTGTTCTTTAATTACACTTTTATTTATGTCATCTGCTAATACTGTATCTATCTCAATACCTCTGTTCATTGGTCCAGGATGCATTATGATAGCATCAGGTTTTGCATGATCTAATTTATCTTGAGTTAACCCATAATATTCATAGTACTCTCTATTAGAAGCAAGATATGAACTAGTCATTCTTTCGTTTTGAAGTCTTAGCATCATAACTATATCGCAATCTTTAAGTCCTTTTTTCATATCAGTGAATGTGTTAACTCCAAATTTTTCAATTTCTTTTGGCATTAAATTGGTAGGGGCAATTATGTTTACTTCTGCACCAAGCATATTAAGAAGATAAATATTTGATCTTGCTACTCTTGAGTGAACTATGTCACCACAAATTGCAACCCTAAGACCTTCTATCTTTTTTTTTCTTGTGATTATTGTAAGAGCATCTAGTAAAGCTTGAGTAGGGTGCTCTCTTCTCCCATCTCCTGCATTTAACACTGCACAATTAACTTTTTGAGATAAAAGGTTACATGCTCCTGAATCCTGATGTCTAATAACGATTATATCTGGATGCATTGCATTTAAAGTCATTGCTGTATCAATTAGAGTTTCACCCTTTTTAATTGCTGAATTACTAATATTCATAGACATAACATCAGCACCAAGTCTTTTACCTGCTAATTCAAATGAACTTTGTGTCCTTGTTGACGGTTCAAAAAATAGGTTTATTTGGGTTTTACCTTTAAGAATGTCAGTTCTTTTATTACTACTTTGATTGAGTTTTATATAATCTTTCGCTTCATCTAAGATTAGATTTACATCATTGATCGATAAATCTTGAATACCTAATAAATGTTTTTGGGAAATTTTAATAGCTTTGTTGGTTTTAATTGCCATTAAAACCAACTCTATAACTATAATGCTTTACTATAGCAAGTGTTAATTGTTCAAAAAATCAATTGCACCTTGAAGTATAAAGGCTGCAGCATTTTCATCAATTTTTTTCTCTCTTTTGCTAACATTAATACCTATCTGACTAGATAAATTAAAAGCTCCAACGGTTGATAATCTTTCATCCCAAAGAATAATTGGAATATCTATAACATTTTTAATATTTCTAATAACATCGTTTACAGATTGAGCAGATCTACCTAATGATCCATCCATATTTAAAGGATTTCCAACTATAATCCCCCCAATCTCATTTTCATCAACAATTTCTTTTATTTGCTCAATAAAATTCTTGCCAGTTGTTTTATGAATAGTTTTGAAGGGAGTAGCAATCATTCGTTTTTCATCACAAATTGATACACCGATCCTTTTTGATCCAAGATCAAGACCAATTAATCTGGTTTTCTTAGAATTAATTTTTTTAAAATCTTCAATTTTGATCATATTGTATATTTTTTACTTAAGTGATAGTTTGCCACAAATTATTTATCATATGAGTATAGATCTTAAAACAATTAAGCATATATCAAAATTATCCAGAATTTCCGTAGATGAGGAAAGAGCTAATAAATTAGCAAAAGATTTAAGTTCAATATTTGAGTTTATTGAAAAATTAAATGAATTAAAAACTGATAATGTTGAGCCATTAACATCTGTAGCTGAAACAACTTTAAAACTTAGACCTGACGAAGTCAAAAGTGAAAATATAAGAGAGCAAATTATAAAAAATTCACCTGATAGTAATGAAGATTATTTTGTTGTTCCAAAGGTAATAGAATAATGACTGATATTACATCCTTATCACTTACAAGTTTGGTAGATAAAGTTAAAAAAAAAGAATTATCATCTGAAGAGATAACCAAATCATTTATTGAAAGATCAGAAAAATCTAAAAAACTTAATACTTATATTACTGATAATTTTGAAAATGCTTTAAATAAAGCTAAGCAATTTGATGAAAAACCTAATTTAGATTTAAAATTACCGGGTATTCCTATTGCGGTTAAGGATTTATTTTGCACTAAAGATGTAAAAACTACTGCTGGAAGTAAAATATTAAATAATTTTATTCCCCCTTACGAGTCAACAGTTACACAAAATATGTGGAATGAAGGTGCTATATTGTTAGGAAAATTAAATTGTGATGAATTTGCAATGGGATCTTCAAATGAAACTAGTTTTTTTGGAAATGTTCAAAATCCTATAGATGAAAATTTAGTACCAGGTGGTTCATCTGGAGGATCTGCATCAGCTTTAGCCGCTCACTTAACACCTATTACAATTGGCACTGATACTGGTGGATCAATTAGACAACCTGCATCATTTACTGGTACCGTTGGGTTAAAACCTACTTATGGAAGTTGTTCTCGTTATGGAATAGTTGCTTTTGCATCTTCTCTTGATCAAGCTGGTCCTATGTCACAAAATGTTAAAGACTGTGCATTACTGCATGAAATCATAAGTTCTTACGACTCAAAAGATTCAACATCAATTGATTTTAAAAGAAATGAATACAGCAAAGAATTAAACAATAATATTAAAGGAAAAAAAATTGGAATTCCAAAAGAATATAGAGTTGATGGAATGCCAGAAGAAATTGAAGAATTGTGGAAAAAAGGAATTGAATATGTAAAAGATTGTGGTGCTGAAATAATTGATATTTCTCTTCCACATACAAATTATGCTTTACCAACTTATTACATTGTTGCACCTGCTGAAGCTTCATCAAATTTAGCTAGATATGATGGAGTAAAATACGGATTTAGAGCTGACGGTATAAACTTAATAGATATGTATGAAAAAACTAGATCTGAGGGATTTGGTTCTGAAGTTCAACGAAGAATAATGATAGGAACCTATGTTCTTTCATCTGGTTATTATGATGCTTATTATTTAAAAGCCCAAAAAGTTAGAAAATTGATTAAATCTGATTTTGATGAGGCTTATAAAAATGTTGATGCAATTTTAACTCCATCAACACCAAGTTCAGCATTTAAAATTGGAGAAAAAACAAATGATCCAATTTCTATGTATTTAAATGATATTTTTACTGTGCCAGTTAATTTAGCTGGTCTTCCAGGAATATCTATACCAGCTGGTCATGATAAAAAAGGATATCCGTTAGGTTTACAATTAATTGGTAAAGCTTTTGATGAACAAAACTTATTAAATATTGCATACGCAATGGAGGAAAAAATAGGTTTTGAAAATAAAATTTCAGATTGGTGGATGAAGTGAGTAAAGATAGTTCAGAATATCTAATTAACCGAGGTGACAACCAATATGAAGTAGTTATTGGTTTGGAAGTTCATGCACAAGTAACCTCGAATTCAAAACTTTTTTCATCATCTTCAACAAAGTTTGGATCTGAACCTAACACGCAAGTAAGTTTAGTTGATGCTGCATTTCCAGGAATGTTACCAGTTATTAATGAATACTGTGTTAAACAAGCAATAAAAACTGGCATAGGTCTTAATGCACAAATTAATAAAAGATCAGTATTTGATAGAAAAAATTATTTTTATGCAGATTTACCACAAGGGTATCAAATTTCACAATTTAAAGATCCAATAGTAGGTGAGGGCAAAGTCATTTTAGATATGCCAAATGGACAAAAAGAAGTTGGTATAGAAAGGCTTCATTTAGAACAAGATGCTGGAAAAAGTATACACGATTTAGATCCACAAAATACATTTGTAGATTTAAATAGATCAGGTGTTGCATTAATGGAAATTGTTAGTAAACCGGATTTAAGATCACCCGATGAAGTAAGCGCATATATTAAAAAACTAAGATCAATTATGAGATACTTAGGAACTTGTGATGGAAATATGCAAGAAGGCTCTCTAAGAGCAGATGTTAATGTTTCTGTTAGACCTATAAAATCAAAAGAATATGGCACAAGATGTGAGATAAAAAATGTAAACTCAATAAAATTTATGCAAATGGCTATAGAGTATGAAGCTAATAGACAAGTTGATTTAATTGAGGACGGTAAATCGATTGATCAAGAAACAAGACTGTTCGATACCAAAAAGAATGAAACTAGATCAATGAGATCTAAAGAAGACGCTCACGACTATAGGTATTTTCCTGATCCAGATTTATTACCTTTAGAAGTTACCGATGAATTTATTAACAATATTAAATCTAATATTCCTGAATTACCTGACGATAAGAAAAAGAGATTTATTGATGAATTCAATTTATCAGCTTACGAAGCTACAATTCTAGTTTCGGATATAGAAATAGCAAAATATTTTGAAGAAGTAGTAGCGAAGATGGGTAAAAATAGAGATATTAAGTTGGCTGTTAATTGGATAACTGGCGAACTGTTTGCTTTATTGAATAGTAAAAATATTGAAATTTCTCAAAGCCCTATAAGTGCTAAAAACTTAGCAATATTAATAAATTTAATAAAGAATGGAACTATTTCTGGAAAAATAGCAAAAACTGTTTTTGAATTAATGATTGATGGAGATAAAGATCCTCAAAAAATTGTTGAAGAAAAAGGTTTAAAACAGCAAAGTGACCCCAAAGCATTAGAAGCCCTTATAGATAAGATTATCAATGATAATAGAGATAAAGCAGTTGAATACAAACAGGGTAAAGAAAAGTTGTTTGGTTTTTTTGTTGGCCAAGCTATGAAGGCATCTGGCGGTAAAGCTAATCCTCAATTAATTAATGAGCTGTTAAAGAAAAAACTTTAATAATATGGGTGTAAACCTAGATATTTCGGAAAAATTACAATCTTACATTAGCAATTTTAGTTTAAAGTTAAATCCTGTTCAGCTTGAAATAATTAATTACAACAAGACATTAGGTGACATCAAGAGAATGCAAATTGACCCTACACAATGTCATTTTCTTCATCTAATTATAAAAATTTCAAATATTAAAAATGTTCTTGAAATAGGCACTTTTACAGGTCTAAGTGCTCTGTCAATTTCTTTAGCGTTACCAGAAGATGGAAAATTGATTGCATTAGATAAAAATGAAAAAACCAATGAATTGGCTTTAAAATTTTTTAAAAAAGCTAAACAAGATCATAAAATTAAGACAATAGTAAAACCTGCTTTAGAAACTTTAGAAGAATTAAATAAAAATGAATTTGATATGATTTTTATAGACGCAGATAAAATGAATTATAAACAATATTATGAAAAATCTTTAGAACTTATTAAAAAGGGTGGGCTTATAATTATTGATAATGTTTTATGGCATGGTGAGGTGGCTGATGAAAAGAATAATGATAAATTTACAATCAATATAAGAGAATTTAATAAGCTTGTTAATGAAGATAGTAGAGTTGAACAGATTATAATGCCATTAGGTGATGGTATGACTATATGTAGAGTTTTATAATGTTTGATGTATTTGGTTTTTATAAGTTTAAAAAAATTAATTCATTAAAAAAAAATAAAACTTTTTTACATGATCTTCTCATCAAGAATAATATTAGAGGAACTATTATTATCTCAAAAGAAGGTTTAAATGGAACTATATCTGGACAGAAAGAAAATTTAGATGCAGTAATTAAGAAAATTCAACTGTTATTTAATTTTAAAAATTTTGATAATAATAATAAGTCAAAATCTTTATTTCAACCATTTCTCAAACCAAAAGTTAAAATCAAAAAAGAAATAGTTCCTATGAATTTAATTATAAATTCTAAAGAAAGAATTGTATCTAGTCATCTAGAACCTAAAGAGTGGAATAAATTAATTAAAAAAAAAGATACGTATATAATTGATACTAGAAAACCATTTGAATACGAAGTTGGTACATTTAAGAAATCAATAAATCCAAATATTAATAATTTTAGAGATTTTCCAAAGTACTTAAATAAATTAAAAAAAGATAAACCTGTTGCAATGTTTTGTACTGGAGGCGTTAGATGTGAGAAAACTTCTGTCTATTTAAAAAAGAAAGGCTTTAATAATATTTATCAATTAAATGGAGGCATTTTAAATTATCTTCAAAAGATTAAAAAAAAAGACAGTTTATGGAAAGGTGAGTGTTTTGTTTTTGATAACCGAATAAGTCTTAAACATGGTTTAAAGACAGGAACCTTTAAAATGTGTAGTGGATGCAGAAAACCAATTTCTTCAAAAGATAGAAAATCTAAAAAATATGAGGAGGGTGTTTCATGTCCTAGTTGTTATGATAAATTAACACCTGAGCAAAAATCTCGTTTTAGAATGAGACAAAGTCAGATATATAAAGCTAAAAAATCAGGTCAAAAACATATTTTTCAAAAAGAATATAAATAAAGGTAATTTTGTCTAAATCTATAAATCTAACTAAAGATCCAATATGGATCTTATTAAGAAAAGTAACTGTTCCAGCAAGTGTTGGATCATTATTTCAAACTTTCTATAATTTAGTCGATACTTGGTTTGCGGGTAAAATCTCTGCCGAAGCAATTGGTGCGATAGCTAAATCTTTCCCAATATACTTTACAATTATTGCTGTTGGCGTTGGAGTAGGTGCTGGAACAAATGCTTTGATTGGAAATTCTTTAGGTGAGAAAAAAACTAGAATTGCTTCTATGTATATTGCGCAATCTCTTATTTTCGCTTTATTTATTTCAATTTTAGTAACATTATTTGGTTTGAACGCATCAAACTTTTTATTAAGTGTAATGGGTGCAGACGCTGCAGGTATTTTTCTAACCAGACAGTATTTAGATATAATTTTTTATGGAACATTTATAGTTCTTATACAAATTTCTCTTAATGGAACTTTGAATGCACAAGGCGACACCAGAAGTTACAGAAATGTTTTAATTTTTAGTTTTTTTCTAAATATATTTTTAAATCCACTTTTTATTTGGGGGTATGGATTTATACCTGCATTCGGTATTTCAGGTCTTGCAATAGCCACTGTTATTTCACAATTAATTGGAACTATTTATTTGGCCTATAAAGTATATAATTGTAAAATAAGAAAATATTTAAAGCTTGAGTGCTTTATTCCAAAATATAATTATTTAATTTCATTAACCAAACAAGCAGTCCCCGTAATGTTTAGCATGTTGTTCATTGGAGTTGGAATATTTAATATTTTATATTTTATTGGACAATTTGGTGACTTAGCTACTGCTGGTTATGGTGCTGCATTAAGAATTGAACAAGTTTTTTTATTACCTGTTATTGGACTAAATACAGCAGTTTTATCTATTGGCGGTCAAAATTTTGGAGCAAAAGCTTTTAATAGAATTAGAGAGCTTTATTTTAAAGCATTAATTTTTGGATCCTCATTTATGGCCTTAGCGGGAGTAATACTATTTTTTGGTGCTGAATTTTTTGTATCTTTGTTTACAGACAATACTGAAGCAATAAAACATGGTGTAATTTATTTAAAAATTGCTGCCTTAATAGGTCCAATTTATCCTGCTTTTTTTATTACCACAGCAGTATTTCAAGCAGTAAAAAAACCATTGTTTAGTCTTTATTTAAGTATTCTAAGATTAACAGCATTTCCTTTTTTAAGTTTGTGGTATGTCATTAATATTAGAGGCGGAGAGTATAAAGATATTTTTTATACTATTATGGCCACTAATTGGATAATGGGAATTGCTGTTTTGTTATTTATTGGTTATTTCTTAAACAATGTATTTAAACAAAAAAAACCTCTTTTTAGTTTCTAGTCTAGCTTTAATCTTTTTATTTTTATTAAATATCAGTAATGCTAAATCTTCTGATATAAAGATAGTCGATGGTGATACGATTCATCTTAATGGCGAAAAAATTAGATTTAGCGGCATAGATACGCCTGAACTAAAACAAACTTGTCTTGCTAATAAAGAAATATTCTTTTGTGGATTGGAAGCTAAAAATTTATTGGCCAAAATTATTAATAATCGTGATGTTAATTGTATTTCTGAGGGAAAAGATCAATACAAAAGGACATTAGCAGAGTGTTTTGTGGGTGATTTAAGTATATCAAGTTATTTGGTTAGAGAAGGATATGCTTTTGCCTACAGAAAATATTCAGAAAAATTTGTTAAGGATGAAGAGTTTGCCAAAGAAAATAATAAAGGCATGTGGTCAATGTCATTTGAATATCCCTGGGAATATAGAAAAAAAAATTAATCTTTTTTTAATTTTTTTTCTAGTCTTCTTACCAAATAAGAAACTATCAAAATTAAAACTAAATATTCTAAAATCAAAAAAGTATATATTTCTAACGGTCTATATGTGGTTACTACTAATTCATTAGCTTTTCTTGTAAGGTCACCAATTCCTATTATTGAAACAAGTGAAGACATCTTTAATACATATACAAATTGATTTCCTATTGCAGGTAAAATATTTTTAATTGCTTGAGGTAAAATTACTAATCTTAATTTTCTAAAAAACCCCAAACCCAAAGAACTTCCTGCTTCCCATTGAGCTTTTTTAATTGAATTTATACCAGCTCTGAATATTTCAGCTTGAAAAGCACTTTCACTAATGGATAGGGCAATGATACCGGACACAAATGGACTAAAGCTTATGCCTGTCATAATAGGTAGACCATAATAAATCCACAAAATTAAAACCAGTAAAGGTACTGCTCTAACAATTTCCACATAACCAATATTGATGTAAGTTAGATATTTATTTTTTGCCAATGAGGGTACTGCAACAATAAATCCTAATATCATAGAAATTATTATTGAAACAACAGAGATAAAAATTGTTGTAGTTAAACCACTTAATAAAAATTTTAGATTAGTTAAACCTTCAACATTATTTGGAGATAAAATTAACCAATTAAGTTCACTTTTACCACAGGATGATAATGGCAGTATCAGAAGTAAAAAAAATAATTTTTTCACTTTCTAATTTATAAAGAATTAAAAATTAATTACTAATTTATTATAAACTTTTTAGATTATATTTAGTTAATAACTCTGTAAAAAAACCTGATGATTTTTTCTTTTTTATCCAGTCATTGACATAATTGTTCCATTTATCATCACCCTTAGGAACCATCATTGCTAAATATGCAGGATTTTTTTCTCCATCCGGAACTATCGCTAATTGTGGATATTTGATTACTAATTTATTTGCTTCTGTAGAACTTGTGATATTACCATCCGCTCTACCAGCTAAAACTTCTTGAAAATCTCTAGCTGGAGCTTCAACTGAATTTAACTTTGATTTAGGAAAAAATTCTTTAGCTTTTTCTTCCTGCGAAGTTCCTAATGTCGTTGCAATTGTTACATTTGAATTATTAAGAGATTCCCATGTTGAAAATTTATTTAAATTCTTTTTAAGAACTAATGGCACTGTTCCATATTTATAATAGGTATCTGTGAATCCTGCTACCTCAGCTCTTTTTGGAGTTTTAGTTACGCTTGTAGAAATATCATATCTCTCAGATGTGATGCCAGAAACAATAGTTTTCCATTCTGCTGGCACAAATTCAACTTTTACACCCATATCTTTAGCCAGTTCGCTCATTACATCAATATCAAACCCTTTATATTTATTTGTTGCTGGATCTTTCATAGTCATAGGATCCCAGTCTCCAGTTGTTCCAACTTTTAAAACACCTGCGGATAAAATTTTATCTAAATTAGACTCTGCATTGAGAGAAAAGGGTAAAAGTGCAAAAAGCACTATATATAATAGTTTTTTCATAAACTATCTGTAACTTAATTGAATTTATATTATTACCTATAATCTTGACGCACTATCGCTCATCCAAGAGTATAAATGTCTAGAAAAAGATCTTCTAACGAAGACATTTATATCGTTTTGATCTTTATTTTGAATAATCACATCTATTTTAGCTAATAAAGTTTGTGTGGTTGCACCTTTCTTATTTCTAAATTCATTAAAATTAAAAGGAGATCCTTTTTGAAAAAGATCAAATATTTTATTTCCAGTTAAATTTATCATCACAAATTGGTCAGTGACATCAATGACAGCCCCTAATTTTGTTTTACAAATATTTTGAACTAATTTTTCCTCTATTTGATTAAAATCTTGGTTATCAATAGAATTAGAAAAAATTATCCATTCATCTGGACTAAGCCAAATAATAGTTATTTCACCATTAGATGAAGAGGTATTAGGTTCTGTTGGAAGCAGTATATTAATTGTTTTTCCAACTGCAGATAAAAATTCTCTACTCTTACCTCTTAAGATTAGTTTTCTGATTGGAGAAATTTCATTTAATTTGATCTCTGAAAAATTTTTTTGATCATTTATTGCAGTTTGAAAATTAAGCATTTAATCTTTTATTCTCCTTATCTAAAAAAACTGGATCAGATACTGTTACATTAATATTTTTATTTTCCATTGGTATAATTAGTTTTTGACCTAACATTTTTTTTCCACCTCTAACCACTCCAAGTGCTATTGATTTATTTAGGTTTGGACTGTAATAGCTCGATGTTACATGACCCAACATCTCTATAGGTTTTTTATTTGCATCAGCAACAATTTGTGCGCCTTCTTCCAGTACTTCATTTGGATCATCTGTAAGTAATCCAACTAATTGTTTTCTATCTTCTTTGATGGTGTCAGATCTATATAATGAACGTTTACCAATAAAATCATATTTTTTCTTGCTAACAATCCAATCCATTTGAAGATCTATAGGAGTAAGTGTTGCATCTGTATCTTGGCCTACGATTATAAATCCTTTTTCCGCTCTCAATAAGTGCATTGTTTCTGTTCCGTAAGGAGTAATATTATATTCTTTGCCCGCTTCCATACATTTTTCCCATAATGATTTTCCATAGCTTGCTGGGATATTAATTTCGTAACTATGCTCACCTGTAAAACTAATTCTCATTATTCTGCATTTCACGCCATCAATTTTAGCATTTTTAAATGACATATGAGGAAAGTTATCATCTGATAAATCTAAATCTGGGATAATCTTTTGAAGTATTTTTTTACTGTTAGGTCCACACACACTTGCTGTTGCGTAGTGATCAGTTACAGATGTTAGATACACATCAAGTTCTGGCCATTCTGTTTGTAAGTAATCTTCTAATTTACCTAGAACATTTGCTGCACCACCTGTTGTTGTTGTCATTATATAGTGGTTTTCATCTAGTCGTGTTGTAACACCGTCATCATAAACCATGCCATCTTCATTCAACATCAAACCATATCTGCATTTTCCTATTGCAAGTTTGGACCATGCATTCGTGTAAACCCGATTTAAAAACTCGGATGCATCGGTACCTTGGATATCAATTTTTCCTAAAGTTGACGCATCTAAAATTCCAGCACTGTCTCTTGCAGCCTTACTTTCTCTTTGAACAGCTTGATGCATATTTTCATTGTTTTTTGGATAATACCAAGCTCTCTTCCATTGACCTACGTTTTCAAATTCTGCTTTATTTTGTTCATGCCAATCATGCATTGGGGTTTTTCTAAAAATATCAAAATATTCTCCAACGTTTCGTCCAACAATTGTTCCAAATGTAAGTGGGGTATAAGGTGGCCTAAATGTTGTTGTTCCAAGTTCACCCATTTTAACACCAGCAGTATCTGCGATTATTCCTAGAGCATGCATATTTCCAAGTTTTCCTTGATCTGTTCCCATACCTGTTGTTGTGTATCTTTTTACATGCTCAATTGATCTAAATCCCTCTCTTAGAGCTAATTTAATATCTTTTGCAGTAGCATCATTTTGATAATCAACAAATGGTTTAGTTTTTCCAAATATTTTATCGGATGGGAGCAACCAAATATTTCTTTTTGATAAATCTTCATTACTCTCAATATCTAAATTATCAAATTCAGTTGAGTTGATCTCAAAAAATTGTTTTAATTGACCGGGTATATTTTTAATAATTGAGTCTAAACTAAAATCACCATTACAAGAGCCTAAGCTAATTTGTTTTGATGTATATATTTTAGGAATAAAAACTTGATCCTCTTCTCTAAAAGAAAGCTTACCACCAGATTGAGTAAATAAATGAACTGCTGGAGTCCATCCACCTGACATTCCTAAGCAATCACAAGGAATTTCAATTTTATTTCCTACAACTTTTTGACCATCTTTTGAAAGCTGCATTATTGAAACTTTGTTAATTCTTTTATATCCAGATGTATCAACAACCGTATACCCTTTGAAAATTTTAATCTGATTTTCTTCAATTTTTTTAACAAGTTTAGAATTAGGATTTTCTCTAATATCAATAATTGCTTCTATTTTTATACCTTTGTTTATAAATGATAATGCAGTTTCATATGCACTGTCATTGTTAGTGAACAAAACATTTTTTTTACCACAAGCAACGCCAAATAAATCAGAATATCTTTTTAAAGCTGAAGCTAATAAAATTCCTGGTCTATCATTATTGTTAAAGACAAGTGGTCTCTCAAGAGCACCAGTTGATGTAATAACTTTTTTTGCTCTAATTTTTAATAATCTTTGTCTGATTTTATTCTTACGTTCATGGATTGGTAGATGGTCAGTAAGATTTTCTCTAGCTAATAAATAATTGTATCCATGATATGCAGCAACACTTGTTCTTTTTTTTATTTCTAAATTATCTAATTTTTCTAATTCGTTTATTTGATCAGATATCCACTTTGATGGTGTTTGATTATTTATACTAGTGTCCTCATTATCTTTATAAATCGTATTGCCACCTAAAATTGGTTTTTCATCCACTAATAAAGTTTTCAATCCATTTTTAGCCGCTGTTTTTGCTGCCATTATTCCTGAAATCCCAGCTCCAATTACAAGAACATCACAGTGAATATATTGATGTTCATAAATATCCGGATCAGGTTGGGTAGGTGATTTTCCAAGACCTGCTGATTTTCTGATAAAATATTCATATTTTTCCCAAAAACTAGCTGGCCACATAAATGTTTTATAATAAAATCCGGCAGGTAATAGAGGTGACAATAGATTGTTTATTCCACCAATATCAAAATTCACGCTAGGCCAACAGTTTTGACTTGAAGCTTCTAATCCTTCATAAATCTCAACTTCAGTTGCTCTTACATTTGGTTCAGTAACTGCTGTGCCATCATTAATTTGAACTATTGCGTTAGGTTCTTCAGAACCTGCTGTCATTATTCCTCTTGGTCTATGATATTTAAAACTTCTTCCAACCAAATGAACATCATTTGCTAATAAGGCAGAGGCGAGGGTGTCACCTTTAAATCCATAATAGGTTTTATTGTTAAATTTGAATGAAATACGAGAAGTTTCGTCAATAAATTTACTAGTTTTTAATCTTGAATTTGTAGACATATTAAACTGAAGGTGGCTTTTCGCCCATTTTATAAACTGCTTTTATTTCATCATTGGAAGTATCTCGAACCATATTAAACCATTTTCTGCAACCATGAGCATGGTTCCATCTTTCATACTGAATACCTTTAATATTTTTTCTCATGAACAGGTATTCTGCCCATTCATCATCACTAAGTTCAGTAGGTTGTTTTGGTCTTTCAATATGAGCTTCACCGCCGGCTTTAAACTCGCTTTGCTCTCTCTCACCACAATAAGGACAACTAATTACAAACATTTAATGAGCTACAGCAGCTGCACCATGTTCGTCTACAAGGTCACCACTTACAAATCTATTTAAATTAAACGCTGCATTAAGTTTGTGAGGCTCATCATTTGCAATTGTGTGTGCAAACAAATCTCCTGAACCTGGGGTTGCTTTAAAACCTCCAGTTCCCCAACCACAATTAAAATATAAACCCTTGATCATTGTTTTACTTATAATTGGACTAGCGTCAGGACAAATATCAACAATTCCACCCCATTGTCTTAACATTCTCATTCGACTAAAAATAGGATAGAGTTCTAATATTGCGTTCAATGTTCCTTCAACAATATCATGGCTACCTTTTTGTGAATAAGATACATAATCGTCTGTTCCAGCACCGATTACAAGTTCACCTTTATCAGACTGACTTACATATGCGTGAACTGCATTTGACATAACAACAGTGTCAATAATAGGTTTTACTGGCTCTGAAACTAAAGCCTGCAAAGGTTTGCTCTCTAGAGGAAGTCTTATCCCAGCCATATTTGCTATAACGCTTGAATGACCAGCAGCAACGACTCCAATTTTTTTAGTTTTTATAAATCCTTTTGTAGTTTCTAATCCTTCTACCGCATCACCATTTCTTTTAATTCCTTTAACCTCACAATTTTGAATAATATCAACTCCCATTTCATCAGCACCTCTAGCATATCCCCACGCAACTGCATCATGTCTTGCAGTTCCAGCTCTTCGTTGAAGCGTACCTCCTAAAACAGGATATCTTATATCTGGTGAAGTATTTATTATTGGACAGAACTTTTTAACTTCTTCAGTTGATAGGTAGACAGCATCAATTCCATTTAATCTATTAGCATGAGTTCTTCTTTTTAAATCTCTGACATCTTGAAGATTGTGAGCTAAATTCATCACGCCTCTTTGACTGAACATAACATTGTAATTTAACTCTTGAGATAAACCTTCCCAGATTTTTAAAGCGTGATCATAAAGACCAGCACTCGCATCCCATAAATAATTTGATCTTATAATTGTAGTATTTCTTCCAGTATTTCCTCCACCAATCCATCCTTTTTCAACAACTGCAATATTTTTCATGTTATGTTTTTTGGCAAGGTAGTAAGCAGTAGCTAAACCGTGACCACCACCACCAACAATCACTGCATCATATTCTTTTTTAGGTGTTGGATCTTTCCAAGCTTTTTCCCAGTTCTCATGATATGAGAATGCATTTTTTATGAGTGAGAATATTGAGTACTTTTTTTTCATAGAATTCTGAATAATTACTTTATTAATATTCAATATTCAATACAATCAAATGTATCAAAATATGGAAGAGTGGGTGAGAGGCTGAAACCAGTCGTTTGCTAAATGACCGTGCGAGGAAACTTGTACCGAGGGTTCGAATCCCTCCTCTTCCGCCATTTTAGAACAATGGTTCGTCTTTAAAGAAATCTTTCATTTTAATTGGTCTTTGCTCTAGAATATATCTGTAGACATTATAATTTTCTAATACTCTTTGAACATAATTTCTTGTCTCTCTAAATTTAATTAACTCAATCCAGTCAACGTAATCTATTTGTTTTTTTTGAGGATCTTTGTTGATTTTTTTCCAATATTTAACTCTATTTGGACCTGCATTATAAGCTGCTATTGCGAATGGATAAGCTCCATCATAATCCAGTATTAAGCCTGCAATGTAATGAGAGCCTAAATTAATATTATATTCTGGATCAGTAGTTAATCTAGATTTGACATAAGGAAGCTTTGCTTGTTTTGCAACTAATTTTGCAGTGTACGGCATCAACTGCATTAAACCTTTGGCACCAGCATGGCTATTGGCGCTTAAATCAAATTCACTCTCTTGTCTTATAATTGATAAAATAAATGCACTTTCAGGGATTTTTCTGCCATTAATATTTTTTGGAGTACTTATTATTGGATAGTTAAACTTGTTATGAAATCTTTTTTCATAAGAAGCAATTTTTGCAATTTGTATAGCAAAGTCAAATCTTCCTATATTAGTGGATAGCTCAGATGCCAGAATTTCACTTCCATTTTCTATATTTTCATTAGCCAAATGTCTTAGAATAAATTTAGTGTATTTATCTTCATTAAGTTCATCTAAAAGATAAGTTATTTTTACCAATTCTTTTGAATAAAATTTTTCTCTATATTTTTTATCCACCTCCATATCTTTAGAAAGTTCAAAATTTTCATTTGGATTTAATTCTAAAAAAGCAAGCTGACCATAATAAGTTGTTAAATACTTAGCCGCTTCCTCAAACCATTTTTTTGAATTTTCTTTATCTCCAAGTGCTTTATATGATCTTGCTAACCAATATGCACCTCTTGATGTGCTGATAGGATAACTTACATTGTTATAAAAATTTTGAAAATGATCTTTAGACAATAATGGATCATCTAAAAAACTTAATGCAATCCAGCCACTCATCCATTCTGCGGCCGCATAATCTGACCCTTCTATTAATGCATGATTGCTAGCTATCTTATAAGCAAGCTCATATTTTTTTTCATATATTAAAGATCTTGAAATTATTTCTCTCTCATCCCACCACTTATCAGGTCTAACCAAATAATCTTTTGTATTTTTAACGTTTAATAATATTTCAGCAGAACTATCTATACGGCCTCTTTTACGTCTCCATTTAAGTCTATCAAAGTTTAAACCAGCATCATTTTTAAATCGATCTGGAACATTTTTAATAGCTTGGTCAACTCCATAAGATTTACTCATCAATAATTGTCTTGCATTATATAGAAGCTCGTAATCTTTAGGTAAATAACGTAACATTCTTTTTAAATCCCAGTACTTATTTTCCCAAGCAAGATAATCTGCTCTTTGAATGTAATCTTCTGCATTAAGATAATTCTTAAATTTTTTTCTAAAAAGACTGAGTTCAGTTTTACTTAGATCAGCTGTTATCCAACCTTCTTTAATTAATTTCTTTCCTTGCTCAATTTGACCTGTAAGAATATAGCTTTCACCTAAGATCATTTTGCCATAACCACTCAATGGCTCTTCATCTCCAAACCAATCTATAATTTTACCTGGTGTAATTTTTTCATTAGACAATTTGTGTTCAGCTAAATATTTTATTCGTCCTAATCTAGGATAATCTTTATTGGCATTAATAAAATTTAGATAATCATAAAAAGATGCTTTATTTCCCTCTGTAAGGAGATGTCTCCATTCAATAAAGTTATAGATAGATTTATCTTTTGCTTTTTTGGCTGTTTTTAGTGCATTAGTCCAATCTGATTTTTTCATTTCAGAAACAGCCTTTTTGGCTAGTGCAAAATCTTTTTGACTATAAAATTTTGATTTATCGATATCTGGCTTAATATTTATTCCAGCTATTAAAGGTTTCTTTTTTGGCAATAGGTATTGTGGCCTTTGATTATTTTCTTCATTAGCAACTTCTGTCTTTTTTTGCTCTTTTGATAAATCAGGTTTTGGTAGAGGTTTTATAATATTTACCAATACTTTTTTCTGGAGTTCGCTATCACTTAATATTGGCTTTTTAATAGGTAAAATTTTTTTTTCTTCAGAGAATGCTAAAGTTGTCCCAAACAATAAATGAATAATCGTAATAAAAATGATCAGTATTTTTTTTGGCATAATCTTTAGTATATGAATCAATAATTTATGTTATAAGTATTTATGTTCAAAGGATCAAATGTAGCATTAATAACCCCCTTTAAAGATGACAGTCTTGATGTTGAAAGCTATATAAAATTAATTCACTTTCACCTAGAGAATGGCACTAGCGGTCTTGTGCCAGCAGGTACAACTGGAGAATCTCCAACACTTAGTCACAAAGAGCACCAACAAGTGATCGACTTATGTATTAAAGAAAGCAGTGGAAAAATACCTGTTATTGCTGGAACTGGTTCAAATTCAACTGATGAAGCTATCTCACTAACAACACATGCTGAAAAAGCAGGAGCTAACGCTGCTTTAATAGTTACACCATATTATAACAAACCTACTCAAGAAGGATTATATCAACATTACAAAGCAATTAACGATAAGTGTGGCCTACCAATTATCATATACAATATTCCAGGTAGATCTGTAATTGACATGTCAGTAGAAACAATGGCTAGACTGTTTGAGTTAAAAAATATTGTTGGCGTTAAGGATGCAACCGGTGATCTTAATAGGGTAGACAAGCAATTAAAAGCAATGGGCAGAGAATTTATACAATTGACAGGAAATGATGATAATGCACTTGAGTTTAATAGAAGAGGGGGTGTTGGCGCAATTAGTGTAACTGCAAATATAGCACCTAAACTTTGTTCTAAATTTCAATCTCTTACATTACTTTCAGATGATAAATCACAAAAAGAAGCAGAAAGTTTGGATAAAATTTTACAACCAGTTCATCATTCAATGTTTATTGAAAGCAATCCCAGTCCAGTAAAATATGCAGCAAAAGTTTTAGGATTATGTGATGATGCTGTTCGATTGCCACTAGTAAGAGTAACAGACTCAACTAAAAACATAATTAATAAAGCACTAGAGACCGCTAAGCTAGTTTAATGAAAAAAAAAACCAGTCCTGGTTTGAAGATTATTTGTCTTAACAGAAAAGCAAGCTTTAATTATTTCTTTGAAGACCTAATAGAAGCTGGAATAGTTCTTAAAGGATCTGAGATAAAATCAGTAAGAGAAGGCAAAGTAAATATTGCTGACTCTTATGCAGTTGAGAAAAATGGAGAGATTGTTTTAATAAATTCCCACATTGCTCAATACAAGCAGGCAAGTATGACCAATCATAATCCAATGGATGAAAGAAAATTATTACTAAATAAAAGAGAAATAAATAAACTTATAGGAAAAATGCAGAGGGACGGATTTACAATTGTTCCAACTAAAATGTATTTTAAAAAAGGCAAAGCAAAAATTGAAATTGCTGTAGCTAAAGGTAAGAAACAATTTGATAAAAGAGCAACTAAAAAAAACAGAGATTGGAATCGAGACAAAGCTCGTTATATAAGAAAATCAAGCTAATGGTATTTATCGGAATAGGTTCCAATCTTGGTAATAGAATTCAAAATATTGAAAACGCTAAATATAATTTAAAAATAAATGGTATAAACATTTTAAAATTTTCAAAATATTACGAAACTTTATCTTGGCCGGATCCTACTAAACCTAAATTTTTAAACATAGTAATTCAATCAAATACAAGAATTCCTGTAGATAAACTTATTAAAATTTTTAAAATAATTGAAAAAAAACTTGGTAGAAAAAAAAATATGAGAAATTCTCCTCGTACATGTGATATTGATTTAATTTCATACAGAAATAAAGTTTTATCAAAAAATATTATTATCCCTCATGAAAGAATGTCAAATCGTAACTTTGTTTTAATACCTTTATGTGAAATAGCTCCTGATTGGAGACATCCAAAAACAAATAAAAGTGTTAAAAAATTAATTTTTTCTTTACCAATTAAGGATATTACAACTATTAAACAAATATAATTTAGTGTTATATTGCAATGTATGCTTAACTCAGATGACCTTATAAATAAGGTAAAAAATTATAATAAGTTTGTAAATTTAGAACGGTTAAATAAAGCATATAATTTTGCTATAAAAGCTCATAGCAATCAAAAAAGAGCTTCAGGGGACCCTTACTCTGTTCACCCAATTGAGGTAGCAAATATTCTTACTGACTTAAAATTAGATTCAGCAACAATTGCAACAGGTTTATTGCATGACACTATTGAAGATACTTTTGCAACTTATGAAACTATCAAAGGAGAATTTGGAGAAGAGGTAGCTGAATTAGTTGAAGGTGTTACAAAAATTTCAGTTTTCGAAAATACTGCAGCTGCAAATTCAAAAGCTGAAAACTTTAGAAAATTAATTCTTGCAACCTCAAAAGATATAAGAGTTTTATTAGTTAAACTTGCTGACAGATTGCACAATATGCGAACTATAAAATCAATTAGTCGTGAGGACAAAAGAAAACGTATTGCGCAAGAAACTATGGAAATTTACGCTCCATTAGCTGATAGAATGGGTATGCATAGAATAAGAGATGAACTTGAAGATTTGTCGTTTGAAATATTAAATATTGATGCAAGAACACTTATCCAAAACAGATTAAAAGAAATCAAAAAAGATAAAGAAGATCTTTTTGATAATCTTTCACAAGAAATTAAAGATTTACTATTAGAAAATAATGTAAAGGCAATAATTTACGGTAGAGAAAAAACCCCTTTTTCAATTTGGCGTAAACTTCAAAAAAAAAGGGTTTCATTGGAACAAATCACTGACATTATCGGATTTAGAATAATTTTAGAAAATATAGATGATTGTTATCATGCCTTAGGAGTTTTACATAAAAAATGGAACTGTATACCGGGAAAATTTAAAGATTATATCTCTTCTCCAAAAATCAACGGATATAAATCTCTGCATACTTCTGTAATTGGGTCTTACAAAAAACCAATTGAAATTCAAATCAGAACTAATGAAATGCATGATTTTGCTGAAAGAGGTATAGCATCACATTGGAAATATAAATCTTCTGAAAAATTTAACTCTCTTCAATGGAAAGAATATGATTGGTTAAAAGATTTAGTTGAAATCATAGAAAAAAATGAAAATCCAGAACACTCTTATGAATATACAAAATTACAAATGTTTCAGGAAAATGTATTTTGTTTTACACCAAAAGGCTCTGTAATAAAATTACCCAAAAATGCAACACCAATTGATTTTGCATACGCGGTTCACACAAAGATAGGAAATACTGCAATAGGGTGTGAGATCAATGGTAACAAAAGTGAACTGCAATCAATTTTAAGAAATGGAGATACAGTAAATATAATTACCTCAAAAAATCAGTCTCCATCACTTCACTGGATTCCAGTCACCAAAACAGGAAAAGCAAGAGCTGCAATAAGAAGGTATTGGCATGATAAGGGTGAGGAAAAAGAAGAAAAATTAAAAAAATACAATACTACCCTATGGATTTCTTTACCAGATAAGCCAGGACAGTTGGGAAGCATAACCTCTCTTATTGGTGATCATAAACTAAATATTTCAAATTTAGAAATGGCTGGCAAAAATCCAAATTATATAAATTTTAAATTTCAGTTGATAATTAGAGATTTAAAAAATTTCACTAATTTTATTGCGGAGTTAAAGCAAAAAGGTATAAAATTTAAGATAATCAGACACGAAGATAAAAGAAATGCTTTCACTCAAAAAATCCTTAAATATTTTAAAAAAGACTGATGCACTTTTAGAAGGTCATTTTGTATTATCTTCTGGACTTCATTCATCAAAATATATTCAATGTGCTAAATTATTAAGCTTTCCAGATAAAGCTCAATCAATTTGCAAATCACTAGCAAACAAAATTAAAAAAAATTTTAAAAAAATTGATCTAATATTGGCACCGGCAATGGGAGGGGTGGTCATAGGTTATGAAATTGGAAAACTCTTAAAAATAGAAACTATTTTTTGCGAGAGAGTTAATGGTAAATTTACGTTAAGAAGGGGCTTTAGTATTAAAAAAAATTCAAAAGTACTCATCATTGAAGATGTAATTACTACTGGTAAATCAAGCCTAGAATGTGTGCAGTTAATCAATAAATCTAAAGCAAGCTTAGTTGGGTTTGCATCAATTATAGATAGATCAACAAAAAAAACTTTAAAAATTAAACAAAAAATTATTTCACATTTAAAAATTGATGTACCAACTTATAAACCAAATCAATTACCTAAAGAACTTAAG
>VTPL01000046.1 GCA_008638165.1 Pelagibacteraceae bacterium | reverse complement strand
GAGGAATTAAAATTTTAAATGAAGAAATTTCTAAAATAGATAAAGTTTTACCTGGCGATGTAGCCTTTAAATTGTATGAGACCTATGGTTTCCCAATTGATTTAACAGAAGACATATTAAAATCAAAATCTTTAAAATTTGATAAAGATAGGTTCGGTGAATTGATGCGAGAAAGCATAGAGCTTGCAAGAAAAAATTGGAAAGGTTCTGGTGACAGTGCTGTAGAAAAAATTTGGTTTGGGATTAAAGAAAAAATTGGTTCAACAGAATTTCTTGGTTATGAAAATGACCAAGCGCAAGGAATTATAAAATGCTTATTGAAAAATCATAAAGAAGTTTCAGTACTCAACAAAGATGATGAAGGTATGATAGTTTTAAATCAAACCCCATTTTATGCAGAGTCAGGAGGTCAAGTTGGAGATAAAGGAATTATTGTAAAAGATGATTTCAAATTTGAAGTCACTGATGTCCAAAAGAAATTAGGTGATTTATTTGTTCATTATGGCAAAGTTATAAGTGGATCAATAAAACTGGATCAAGATGTTGAGTTAAAAATTGATGTAAATAGAAGAAATGATACTAGAGCTTATCATTCGGCTACTCATTTGCTGCACGAGTCTTTAAGAAGAGTATTAGGTGATCACGTTACTCAAAAAGGATCTCTCGTTGAACCTGAAAGATTACGATTTGATTTTAGTCATATGAAGCCCATTTCAAATGAAGAGGTGGGTAAAATTGAAAACTACGTAAATGAGATGGTTCAGAAAAAATCAGATGTAAAAACAAGAATTATGACACCAAAAGAGGCTGTTGAAAATGGAGCTCTCGCTTTATTTGGGGAAAAATATGGAGAGGAAGTAAGAGTGCTTTCTATGGGCGATGAGGGAGATAAGTATTTTTCAACTGAGTTATGTGGTGGAACTCATGTAAAAAACACTGGTGATATTGGAAAATTTAAAATTATTAGTCAGTCTTCAATTGCTGCAGGGGTTAGAAGAATAGAAGCGTTAAGAGATAAACAATTAGAGGAGTATTTAAAGAATAAAGAGAAACAATTAAATCTTTCCTCTGAAAAAAATGATGAAATTATAAAAGATCTTAGTGACCAAATAACAAATTTAGGAGGCAAACCATCTTTAGATGAAGAAGATCAAAAAGTATTGATCAAAAATCTTACAAGGCAACTAGAAACTTTATCTGTTAACTCAATACTAAACGATACATCAAAAAATATAATTAACGATCAAAAAGTTAATAATGTAAATATTAGATTTCAAAAAGTTTCTGATTTACCGCCTAAAGAGCTCAGAAAGTTAGTTGATCAAGGTAAAAAAGATTTAGGTGAGGGGATAGTCATAGTTTTTGCAAGTAAAGATGACAAAGTGGGAATTGCAGTTGGAGTTACTGAAAAATTAACTGAAAAATATAATGCAGTTAATTTTGTTAAAGCTGGTTCAGAAATTATTGGCGGTAAGGGTGGTGGTGGAAGAAAAGACTTTGCACAAGCAGGTGGTCAAGATGAATCAAAAATTGACCAAGCTTTTGAAAGTATTAAAAAATTAATTTAACTTCTTTTTAAGATTACCATCAATTTCATCTAGAAATTGAGTAGTAGTAAGATACTTACTTGATGGGCCAATTAAGATTGCCAAGTCTTTAGTCATTGCACCATTTTCTACACATTCAATACAAACCTCTTCAAGAGTATTTGCAAATTTTATTAATTCATCATTACCATCAAGTTTACCTCTATGAGCTAAACCTCTAGTCCAAGCAAATATTGATGCAATAGGATTAGTTGAAGTTTCTTTACCTTGTTGATGCATTCTATAGTGTCTTGTTACAGTTCCGTGTGCTGCTTCTGCTTCCATAGTTTTACCATCTGGAGTTAAAAGAGTACTAGTCATTAAACCTAATGATCCATATCCTTGAGCCATAGTATCTGACTGAACATCTCCATCATAGTTTTTACATGCCCAAATATATTTTCCACTCCACTTCATTGCACAAGCAACCATATCGTCAATTAATCTATGCTCATAAGTTAAATTATGTTTTTCAAATTCAGCTTTATATTCATTGTCAAAAATTTCTTGGAAAATATCTTTAAACCTTCCATCATATTGTTTTAAAATTGTATTCTTTGTTGACATATAAACTGGCCACTTTTTCATCAATCCATAACTAAAACATGATCTTGCAAAATCTTGTATTGATTTATCTAAATTGTACATCGACATTGCAACTCCAGGACCAGTAAAATTAAATACTTCATGTTTAATTTCATCTTTGCCATCTTCAGATGTCCACTTAACTTCTAATTTACCTTTTCCAGGAACTTTAAAATCAGTTGCTCTATATTGGTCACCAAAAGCGTGTCTTCCAATGATAACTGGATCAGTCCAAGAAGGAACTAATTTTGGAATATTTTTACAAATAATTGGCTCTCTAAATACTGTACCACCGATAATATTTCTGATCGTTCCATTTGGTGATCTCCACATTTTTTTTAATTTAAATTCTTCTACTCTTGCTTCATCTGGAGTAATGGTTGCACACTTAATTCCAACTCCAACTTTCTTAATTGCATTTGCAGAGTCTATTGTAATTTGATCATCTGTATCATCTCTGCTTTTCATCCCAAGATCATAATATTCAATACCAAGATCAAGGTAAGGAAGGATCAATTTATTTTTGATGAACTCCCAGATTATTCTGGTCATTTCATCACCATCTAGTTCTACAACAGGATTTTTTACAGTGATTTTGCTCATTTATATGAAATATATCTTATTAATTGAATTTCAGTGTTTTATATACATATTAATCAAAAATTATCAAATAGAAGAATATGTTTAGTAAGATTTTTCCAAAATTACATTCAGAGGGTTATAAGTTTATTGTTATTGCAGCTGTAATAACAATCATACTTTATAATTTTAGTAGCTTCTTAGGATTAATTGGTCTTGTACTGACTATTTGGGTTTATTATTTTTTTAGAGACCCAGAAAGAGTGATCATTGAAGATGACAATTATCTAGTAAGTCCAGCTGATGGCGAGATAATTAAAGTCGAAGAGGTTGATGGTCCTAAAGAATTAGGTTTAGAAAATAAAAAATTTAATAAAATAAGCATATTCATGAATGTCTTTGACTGTCATGTAAATAGAACTCCATGTAAAGGAAAGATTGAAGAAATTTTATATAAGCCAGGTAAGTTTTTGAATGCATCATTTGATAAAGCGAGTGAAGATAATGAGAGAAACTATTACAAAATTAAAGATGTAAACGGTAATGATATTATTGTAGTTCAAATAGCAGGTCTTATAGCAAGAAGAATTGTTTGTGAGTCTAATAAAAATCAAGAGTTGTCCCAAGGTGAGAGAATTGGAATGATAAGATTTGGAAGTAGAGCAGATGTTTATTATGAAAATTATCAACCATTAGTTAAAATTGGACAACGAGCAATTTCAGGTGAAACTCTTTTAGCTAAAAAATAAAATGCAGGAACAAAAAAATAATTTTAAAGTTATAGCTGATAGAAAAAATGCAAGGATGTTGTTACCTAACATGCTTACACTTTTTGGAGTTTGTATTGGATTAACATCTATAAGATTTGCTTTAGATGGTAAATTTGAATTTGCAATCATTGCTATAATATTTGCTGCTTTAATTGATGGCTTGGATGGAAGAATAGCAAGATTAATCAAGGGGACATCAAAAGTTGGAAAAGAATTAGACTCTTTAACAGACATGATAAGTTTTGGGGTAGCGCCTGCATTTATTATGTATTTTTGGAAATTAAATGAACTTGGTAAATTTGGCTGGTTATTATCTTTAGTCTATGTAATCTGTGTTGCATTAAGACTTGCAAGGTTCAATATTAACTCTAATCAAGAACCATCATGGCGAGATAACTTTTTTGAAGGTGTACCTTCACCAGCTGGAGGAATTTTAGTATTAATACCTTTAATTTACAGTTTAAGTGACCTAAATTTTTTTCAAATAAATTATAATATAGTTGTTCCACTATTTTCTATCACAACATCATTTTTACTAATTAGTAAGTTTCCAACTTATTCATTTAAAAAAATTGTAATACAGAGAAAAACAACCATTTTTTTACTTTTTGGAATTGTTTTATTTTTTGGTTTATTGCTAATTTATACTTTTAATGTGATTGCAATAAGCTCATTAATTTACTTAACATTATTACCAATAAGCTTTGCTCATTACCAAAAACTAAAAAAACAAAATAAAGATGAAAAAATTCAAGATAACGACGATGATCTTGAAGACGTTCTTTAATGAAAAAAAACGTAATAGTTTCACTAGCTGATGCTAATTATTATCCTTTATTGGATGAGTTAATAGACTCTATCAAGCAATTTAAAGAAAGTGAAAACGTTGCAATTTGTATTTTAGATGCAGGATTGGAGGATAACCAAAAAGAAGCACTGCTTAAAAAGGTAGATGAAATAAAACCTGCAGAATGGGATATTGAAGTTCCGGGTTATAAAGTTAAAGATAAAGAATGGCTAAAAAGCCAAGTGTCTAGAGCTTTTTTACCAAAATATTTTCCAAACTATGAAAAGTACTTATGGATTGATTGTGATGCTTGGGTAAATGATTGGCAATCAGTAGAGTTATATTTTAAAGCGTGTGAAAATGGTAAACTTGGAATTACTCAAACCATAGGCCCAGGTTATAGAATTACATCTAAAGTTAATTGGTTATTTGGAAAACTTGCTATAATTAAATCTCAAAATTTTAAACATGCTGTTAAATCAAAAATTGGATATTCAAAAGCTCGTAAACTTGCTTTTGCCCCACATATTAATATTGGAGTTTTTTCACTTGAAGCTAATTCACCAGGTTGGTCTTCTTGGCAAAAAAATTTGTTTCAGACATTAAAGGCTGGAAATATTTTTGGTTCTGAAGGTCTTGCGATTAATATGTCGGTTTATATAGATGAATTAAAAACAGAATTTTTACCACTTAATTGTAATTGGATTACAAGCAATTTGCTTCCAAAATTTGATGAGAGTAAAAATACTTTTGTTGAACCCTTTTTGCCAAATTATAAAATAGGTATCATGCATCTTGCAGCTGGTATTTGGAAAGATGGCAAAGATATGAGAACAAACAAAGATATCAAAATTAAGATAGAAAATCTTGAGGGTGGATTTGTAGAAAAAAGTTTGAGATTTAGTAATTAATTGAAAAAAAATAAAATTTCAAAAAATTGGGTTAATAAGCAAAGGAGAGATACTTATGTTCGTCAATCTAAAGTTGATGGGTATAGAGCTAGATCTGCTTATAAATTAATCGAAATTGATGAAAAATTTAAAATTTTCAAAGGTGGATTAACAGTAATTGATATTGGTGCGGCACCAGGCAGTTGGTCTCAATATGCATCTAAAGTTGTCAAAAATGGAAAGATTGTTTCAATCGATCTTAAGGAAATGGAACCAATTGATAATACCGTTCAAATAAAAGGTGATTTTACAGAGGACGAGACCCAACAAAAAATTAAAGAATTTCTTATTGGCAAATCAGACGTAGTAATGTCTGACATGGCAGTTAATACTACAGGCATTAAAAACATAGATTCAATACAAACTGGTGAATTATGTAAAGAAGCAATGGTTTTTTCTAAAGATATTATTTCAAGTAGTGGTTTTTTTGTTTCAAAAATATTCATGGGTGGATCATTTAATGAAATTGTTCAGCTTGGAAAAAAGATTTTTAAGGAAGTTAAAGTGTTTAAACCAAAATCCAGTAGAAAAGACTCCAAAGAAAGCTTCATAATTTGTAAAAATCTCAGATAGGCTCTTTAAAAAAAAAAGGAATCGTATATAAATCGTTATGGATCCTATTAAAGAAGCACTTACCTTTGACGATGTCACACTAGCCCCTAAGTATTCTGAAATTTTACCATCAGAAGTAGATACAAGTATTAAATTAACTGAAAATCTTAAATTAAAAATTCCATTACTTTCATCTGCTATGGACACAGTTACAGAAAGCAAGATGGCTATTGCAATCGCTACGGCAGGAGGCATTGGAGTTATTCATAGAAATCTAGATGTTAAAAAACAAATCGTAGAAATTAAAAAAGTTAAACAAAAAAAATTATTAGTTGGTGCAGCAGTTGGAGCAGGTCCAAACGAGCTTGAAAGAGCTAAGCAAATTCTTAAAGAAGGAGTAGATTTAATAGTAGTAGATACTGCTCATGGTCATACTAAAAAAGTTTCTGAAATTGTTAGGTTAATTAAAAAAATTAAGTCTAAAAAAACTGCTTTATGTGCAGGAAATATTGCAACACCAGAGGCAGCTAAATTTTTATTAAATTTAGG
>VTPL01000045.1 GCA_008638165.1 Pelagibacteraceae bacterium | reverse complement strand
CTCTTTTTTTTTAAATTTTATTTAATTAGTAAATTACAAGTTGAGATTCTAGAATATGAATATCAAAAGTAGTTTCAAAAATTAGAAACTATATAAATAGATGGGAATTATTTTATCTAGAATAATATTCGATTACTAGATTAGGTTCCATCACAATTGGATAAGGAACTTCTTCAAATTTTGGTACTCTAACAAATTTTAGCTTCTTATTTTTTTCGTCCATTTGAATATATTCTGGAGTTTCTCTTTCTTTATTTGCTAAAGCTATATCAATGATTGCAAGTTGCTTAGATTTATCTCTAATTTCAATAGTGTCCTCTTCTTTAACTGAATAAGAAGCAATGTTAACTTTTTTACCATTCACTTTTACGTGACCATGATTAATTAATTGTCTTGCTGAAAATATAGTTGTTGCAAATTTTGCTCTATAAATAATTGCATCAAGTCTTCTCTCTAAAAGACCAATTAAATTTTCACTTGTATCGCCTTTAAGCATGGTAGCTTTTTTATAAATATTTCTAAACTGTCTTTCGTTAATATTACCGTAATAAGCTTTTAATTTTTGCTTAGCTTGTAATTGAATTCCATAATCAGATGGTTTTGAAGATCTTGTTTGACCATGTTGACCAGGTCCGTATGCTCTAGTGTTAAAAGGGCTTTTTGGTCTTCCCCATAAATTAACTTTAAGTCTTCTATCTACTTTATGTTTAGAGTTTAATCTTTTTGTCATTTGAATATGGGGTTTATAAACTTACTCATAAGATTGTCAATCAACGTTTTTTTCCTAAACTAGCAAATACTCCAGATAAAATGCGGGTTTCTTTAGATGATAATTCCATTCTATAAAAAATATTTCTTAAGTTCTCTAGCATAATTGGTTTCTTTTCTTTTGGTTTAAAAAAATTAATTTCATCTAAATTTTTTATACATAAATCAGCCATAAGTAAAATTTCTCGTTTTGTAGCTGTTTTAACTTTACTTGATTTTAAAAACTTTAAAGTTTTAGATTTAAGAATGCTTGAAGCATAATGAGCAATAATTATTAGACTATGAGATAAGTTTAATGATTTAAATTTAGGGTTTGTTGGTATTTGCAAAGTATAATTACAATAACTTATTTCATTATTTGATAATCCAGAAGCCTCTGAGCCAAAAAGAAAGGCTATTTTTCTTTTAAAATCTATATTTTTTAAATCTTCTAATTGAATATGTTTAATATTTTTATTTCTAAATCTTGCTGATGTTGCAATAACAATATCGATATTTTTAAGAGCAGATTTTAAATCTTTAAAAGTTTTACTTTTATTTATAACATCTTTAGCACCAACTGAGGTTGCTAAAATTTTGTCATTTGGAAAAATTGGCTTAGGATCAACAACAATCATCTTTTGAAAATCAAAATTTTTCATTGCCCTAGCGCAAGCACCTATATTTTCTGAAAGTTGGGGTTTGTGTAAGATAAAAGAAATATTATTATTCGACATAATTATTTTATGCCATGATTTCTATTATAATTTGAAATATTTGATCCTTTAAAATCTTTTAAATATTCTTGATCAACTGTCCAAATACTAACTTTTAGCGGATAGCATTTTGCAGTATCTGATGAATGTTCTGAACCACAATCTCCTCCAGGACAAGCTGAAAGAGCTCCTAAGATATCTGTCTCAGCATAGAATTCTAAATAGTCACCAGGTCTAACTGGACTTGCCTTCATAAAGTATTGTTTAGTGTCATTTGTAAATCCAGTTAACATAAACACGTTTAATACATCATGAACAATTTTTTCAGCTTCATCTATATTAAGATTTTTTTCTTTAACTAAAGCTCTGGTTAAATTTGAGTGACAACAGTAATGATAATCATTGCCCGATAATAATTTAGAAGTATAGGGGTCACATCTCGTTCCAATTACATCATGAACTGAGCCTCCATCTTCATCATAATCATACCAGTCTAATGTGTCCCAAGTTATCGTTGCTAGAGACCTTAAATAAGGAAAGCTACTGAACATTTTGTCCCCAACGGACAGATGTGTCCCATAAAGTGCTCTAGTTTTACCAGAATAAAATTTTTCATCTAAATTATTTAAATTAAATAAATTTAAATCCCCAACCTGAGGACCCTCAACACTTTCAATCCTAAAAAATTCTCCTTCTTTAACCTCAAAAGTTTTTGCGTCTCTAGGCGGAATTAAAATTTCACTTTTTTTAACAAGGTTTTTTCTAGCTGTATGAAGAATATCTAAATTTTTTTCCTCTATATTGTTATTGGGGTAACAAACAATAGGCTTAGCACCTATTCTATCATTTATATCATCAGGTTTTTTTGAAAATTTTTTAATTTTCATAATTAATTACTTGCGGGTGCATTATCCTTAAATAATTTATAATCTAAACTGTCTACCAATGCTTTAAATGAAGCATCAATAATATTTGGTGATACCCCAATAGTAAACCAATTAATCCCTTTAGCATCAGTGCTTTCAATACTTACTCTTGTAACTGCCTCTGTACCTGTATTTAAAATTCTTACTTTGTAATCGACTAATTTTAAATCTTTTAAGTACGTAGAATACTTTTCAAGTTTATTAACATTTTTTCTAATCGCATTATCAAGAGCATGTACTGGTCCGTTACCTTCGCCTTCACATAATATTTTTTGACCATCTACTTCTAGTTGAGCTTTTGCAAAAGAAATTATTTCTCCTGAGATATTTTTCTTAACTGAAACATCATATTCGTTAATTGAAATATACCTTGGTATCTTTCCCATTAAACGTCTTGCAAGTAACTCAAATGAAGCGTCCGCTCCATCATAACTATAACCAATAAACTCTCTATCTTTAACTTCGTCTAAAAGTTTTTTAATTTTTGGATCATTTTTTTCAATTTTAATTCCTATTGAATTTAATCTTGAAATAATATTTGATTGACCTGATTGATCTGACACAACAATATTTCTTGAGTTACCAACTTCCTCTGGTTCTATATGTTCATAAGTCTTAGGATCTTTTTGAACTGCTGAAACATGCATACCACCTTTGTGTGAAAAAGCTGATGCGCCCACATATGGTAAATGTTTATTTGGTTTTCTATTTAATAATTCATCTAATAACCTTGAGCATTGAGTTATTTTTTTTAAATTTTCAGGTTTTATATTTAGTTCATAATTTTCAGAATAATCTTTTTTTAAAAAAAAGGTTGGTATAAGAGATGTGAGACTAGCGTTTCCACATCTTTCACCTAAACCATTAATAGTTCCTTGAACTTGACGTACACCAGCTTGTACAGCAGCCAAACTATTTGCAACTGCGTTCTCAGTATCATTGTGAGCATGTATACCTAGATTATCTCCTGGTATATGTTTTGAAACTTCAGAAATAATACTTCCAACTTCATGAGGAAGTGTTCCGCCATTTGTATCACATAAAACAATCCATCTTGCGCCATTATCATAAGCTGATTTTATGCATGCCAATGCATATTCTGGATTAGACTTGTATCCATCGAAAAAATGCTCTGCATCAAACATAAATTCTTTACCCGATTTAACAATATGCTTTGCACTTTCACCGATGTTAGTAAGATTTTGTTCATTAGTAATACCTAAAGCAACATCAACTTGAAAATCCCAGGATTTACCAAACAAGCAAATAGAAGAACTTTTTGAGTTAATTAATGATGCTAACATTGGATCATTTTCAGCACTGTGTTCTGATTTTTTGGTCATTCCAAAAGCTGTAAGTTTTGCATTTTTAAAACCATGATCTTTATTAAAAAATTCAGTATCTGTGGGATTAGCACCAGGCCAACCTCCCTCAATGTAATCTACACCTAAAATATCAAGTGAATTTGCTATTTTTTGTTTATCATCAATAGAAAAGTCTACACCTTGAGTTTGGGCTCCATCTCTAAGTGTTGTATCAAATATATAAAGTCGTTCTTTACTCATTTTAATTTCCAAGAAGTTTTACCATCTTTATCTTCTATTAAAACACCTTTGTCTAAAAGGTAGTCTCGAATATTGTCTGCTTCTTTATAATTCTTATCTGCTCTAGCTTTGTTTCTAAGCTCTATTTTTTTTTCAATTTCTGCATCAGAAATTTCTACTTTAATCTTTTTAAAATCTAACCATTCTTCTTTAGTCTCATGAAGTAAACCTATAAAATTACATGCAGAATTAAAAATTTGTTTATCTTCATCATTTCCTTTATAGGCTTTATCATAAAGCTTATGTAAATTAGCAATATATCCTGGGGTATTTATATCGTCATACAGAGGTTGAATAATTTCATCAGTTATTTTTTTGTTTGACGGTAAATAAACATTATACCATTTATCAATCGTATTTTGACAATCATCTAATAATTTATCATTCCAATCTAACGGTTGCTTATAGTGAGCACTAATCAAAGCTAACCTTAAAACTTGTCCACTAATTTTTCCTTTAAAATCTTTTATCTTTAAAATATTTCCCTGAGATTTTGCCATTTTTTCATTCGACATAGTAATAAAAGCATTATGTAACCAATAGTTAGCAAAAACCTTAGTGTCATTTGCACACCTTGATTGTGCTATTTCATTTTCATGATGTGGAAAAATTAAATCAATACCTCCACCATGTATATCAAATTCATTTCCTAAAAACTTCTTAGACATTGCAGAGCATTCTAAGTGCCAACCAGGTCTACCTTTACCCCAGGGAGAGTCCCAAGAGGGCTCATTTTCTAAAGAAGGTTTCCATAACACAAAATCTTCTGGGTTTTTTTTATTTTCACTTACTTCAATTCTTGAGCCAGCAATTAATTCATCCAATTTTTTATTTGATAATTTGCCATAATCATCAAACTTTTTAACTTCAAAATAAACATGGTTTTTATTTTCATAGGCATAACCTTTTTTAATTAATTCAGAAACCATCTCTATCATTAAATTAATATGTTCAGTTGCTTTTGGTTGTTCTGTGGGATTTTCACAGTTTAAAAATTTACAATCATCACTGAAACTTTTAATAATAGTTTGTGTTAAATTTGAAATAGATATTTTTTTTTCGTTAGAAGATTTAATAATCTTATCATCTACGTCTGTAATGTTTCTAACATAAGTGACTGATGAATATTTATTTTTGAGTATTTTAAATAAAATATCAAAAATAACTAAAGGTCTTGCATTACCAATGTGTGGATCGTCATAAACTGTAGGTCCACAAACATACATCCCTACATTTTTTTCATCAATTGGAACAAATTTTTCTTTTTTGTTATTTAGATTGTTAGTTAAAAAAATATCATTACTCATAATTTTAGAAATATACCTAATTGATAGATTTGTGAATCTATTTGATTAATTTGGAATTTTGCAAACTGGAATTGGCTCCATTTTATGCAAATTTTGTTTTCTAATACTCTCGTATTTTTCTCTATTTACTGAATTAGGATTTTCCATGGCTTCTTCTAACTCTTCATATTTTAATCCTAACTGACCTTCATCAGTTCTTGCATCATCCCATAATCCATCAGTTGGTGCTGCCTCTATAATTTCTTTAAGTATTCCAAGTTCTTTACCAAGTTCCCATACCTCTGTTTTGTTACAATCTGCAATTGGAGATATATCTACTCCACCATCACCGTATTTCGTATAAAATCCCACACCAAAATCTTCAACTTTATTACCTGTGCCAACTACAATCCCTTTGTTAGCCGCAGCTACTTGATAAAGAGTTGTCATTCTTAATCTTGCTCTGGAATTTGCCATTCCATGCTCACTATCAAATTTGGATAGACTGGAAGTAAAAGATTGAAACAAATCATCTAAATTAATGGTATGTGCCTCAACATTTTTAAATTTTTTAACCAACCAATCTTGGTGCTTTAAACTTAAATCATGTTGATTTGATTTTTGTCTAATTGGCATTGATAATACAATAGTTTTAATACCTGTCATTGCACTAAGAGTGCTAGAAACAGAAGAGTCTATTCCACCTGAAATTCCAATTACAAGAGACTGAGCTTTTGAGGGCATGCTCTCAACATAATTTTTAATCCAATTTGAAATAAATATTATTTTTTCTGAGGGTTTCATTTTTAAAAAATATTACTAATGCTTAACTTACAATATTTATGATGCAGCTTTATTTGCATTTTTAGAATAAGAGCTATTCTTTTTAATCTCATCTGAAATTAAAAAAGCTAATTCTAAAGCCTGATTTGCATTAAGTCTTGGATCACAATGAGTATGGTATCTTGATGATAAATCTTCCTCTGAAATTTTTTGTGCACCACCTATACATTCAGTTACATTTTGTCCAGTTAACTCAATATGTAATCCACCAGCATAAGTTCCTTCACTTTGATGACATGCAAATACATTTTGAACTTCTTTCAACACACTATTAAAAGGTCTTGTTTTAAATCCGGTAGCAGCTTTAATAGTATTACCATGGCAAGGATCGCATGACCAAATAACATTTAACCCTTCTTTTTTTATAGCTCTAATAAGTTTTGGTAAATATTTTGAAACATTGTCCGCACCAAATCTTGAAATCAAAGTAATTTTTCCCTTTTCATTATTTGGATTAATCTTATTGCAAAGATTAATCAAATCATCTGGTTCTAATGTTGGTCCACACTTAATTCCAATTGGATTTTCAATTCCTCTACAAA
>VTPL01000044.1 GCA_008638165.1 Pelagibacteraceae bacterium | reverse complement strand
GGTGTTGGAACAAAATTAATACAAAGATCTATCATCACTGAAATTATTAAAGCATTTAATACTGTTCCAATTCCAGGTTTTTGATCTAAAAAAATCCAAAGGAATAGAACCCCTATACTTATAAGAAGAGTGATAGTTCCAATTGATAAATTAACATTTAGAGAAATTCCTTGAGCAAATACACTCCAAGGTGAAGCACCTGTAAAAGACACAATTAAAAGCCCCTCACCTAAACCAAACAAAGTTAAACCAAAACACAAAAAAAGGAATGTTGAGATTTTTGGTTTAAAATTTAATGGTTTATCTGAACTCCACCAAACGTTTGGAACATTTTTAATTTTAAGGAACATATTGTTGAATACTTTATCTATATAAAATAATAAGCTTTATATTTAAAATTACTATATGAAAAAAATCTTTCTCATCTTTATTATTCTATTTTCATCATCAGCTAATTCTTTTGGTCATATAGGTCATTATAATAATTTTAATAAATTAGAGATGGAAGTCTTAAGAAATAATGAAGTTATTGGATATAATTTTTATTTTTTTAAGAGAAACGGCAAAGAAACAATTGTTACAAATCAGATACAATTTGAAGTAAAACTTTTAGGAGCCACAATATTTAAAGTTGAGAGTTATGCTGAAGAGAAATATTTAGATGATCAGCTGATATCCTTTAATTCTAAAACGAAA
Source organism: Pelagibacteraceae bacterium (assembly GCA_008638165.1). Taxonomy (GTDB): domain Bacteria; phylum Pseudomonadota; class Alphaproteobacteria; order Pelagibacterales; family Pelagibacteraceae; genus Pelagibacter. The sequence continues at coordinate 6,015 of VTPL01000044.1, read as the reverse complement.
CAAAATAATAAAGAAAAATTCGTAAATTTATCATTCGATAAAGAAAATAAAGAATTTGAAATTAAAGGCTCATCCTATACCGGCAAAGGATCTTTAGATAACGTAATTGGCAGTTGGTGGAACCACAAAATTTTACAAGCAACTAGTCAAATAAGTCCTGTATCTGGAAGCATTAAAGAGCAAGTAGTAACATTTATAAAAAAAGAAAAAATAGAGCAGTATGGAAAAATCTATAACACTGATCACTTTAAATTAAGATCTAAAGATATGAACATTCCTAAGGACAAAAGACTAGATTTTGATATCTGGTATGACAGTAAAACAGGTAAAATTATTAGAGTTTCTTATAATCGAATGGGCAATTGGGAATATAGATTAAAAAATTACGAGTAAATTAGTTTTTTATTTTCTTATATAAATCCATTGCACTAATCCAGCCAGACTCTAATCTTGGACCTACAAACCAATCCCCACAAGCTCCAATTTTCAGTGATGAATTCCAATAACTATTAATCTTTGGAGGTTTAGAGTTAGATGAATATTTCCATCCATGATTTATTATATCTTCGGGTTTAATATCTTTAATCTTTAAAAGATTAAAAAACTTTTTAATCAAAATTTGAGAGTTTTTATTTTTATTTATTCTATTATTATTAATGTGTTTATTGGCCCACTTATAGGTGCTTTGTAATGTCCATAAGTTTTTATTAGTTTTAAATCTATTTTTTGTGTTTTCATTGGCTGCCCATCCTAAAATTGGATCATCAAAAAAATAACTGCTCACTGTATTAATTTTTTTATTCAAGGAAATCATTACAGTTATATTTGCATCCATCTTTATTCTTTGCTCAAGAAATGAATGTTTAATAATTTTTTTAGAAAGTTTTTTTAATTGAGGAAACGGACATGTTAAAATTAGATTTGAGTATTGTTTTTTATCTCCATCAGAAAATGATAAAACCCATTTTTTATTTTTTTTCTCTATTTTTTTTAACTCTTTATGAAAATGACATTTGATATTTTTTAATAGATACTTGCTAATATCATTATTACCTTTAGCTCCAATAATTTTAACATGTTTTTTATCCTCTTTTTTTTGAGTATTTAAAAATAAGTGTCTTCCACCCCATTTTTTTAAAACTTTTTTTTTAATTAATTGATTAACAAATCTTTTAAACTTTTCACTTTTTGGTGAAATATATTGCGTTCCATGATCAAAGCCTATTTTATCTTTTAATCTTTTGAATGAAGATCGGCCACCTGGACCTCTAGCTTTATCGTAAAGATCAACTGAATATTTTTTATTTAGAAGATTTGCAATTGTTGAGCCCGAGATGCCTGACCCAATTACACAAAAATCTTTCATTTGCCTGCAACAACCATTCCTTCTACCATTGCAGTAGGTGAATTAGTTGAGAACTGAAATTCTAGATCATTTGCTAATGTTAAATTATTAAACATTTCTTTAAAATTTCCAGCTATAGTAAATTCATTAATTGGATATTTAAATTCACCATTTTCAATTAAAAATCCAGCTGCACCTACTGAATAATCACCTGTAACTAAATTTGTTCCATGACCGATAGTTTCGGTAACATAAATCATTTTTGAATTAGACTTTAAAAGTTCATCAAAACTTAATTCTCCATTTTCAAAGAATAGATTTGAAGTTCCTCCACACCTTCCATTTGATTTAAGGTTAAGTTTCTTGCCGTTATAAGTATCCACTAAATAGGATTTTAATTGCCCTTTTTCTACTAGTTTTAAGGTTTCTGTCTTTACCCCTTCAGAGTCGAACGGTCTCGATCCTAAGCCTTTTAAAATATCTGGTTGATCTATAATATTTATATTTTGTGAAAAGACTTGTTCACCTAATTTATCTTTTAAAAATGAAGTACCTCTTGCGATTGCTGATCCACTAATTGCACCAGCAAATGCACTTAACAAACTACTTGCTATTCTTTTATCAAAAATAATATTAATTTTTTCACTACCTATTTTTTTGGGGCTAAGTTTTTTTATTGTTTTTTCCCTGGTCTCTTTTGCTAAATGACTTGAGGATTTAATATCTGATAAAAAACATTTGGAAGTATAATCATAATCTCTTTCCATACTTTTATCATCTTTTGCAACTGCAACACATGATGCTGTAAATGAGGAGGTTTTATAACCCTCACAAAAACCATCGGAACTTGCTAGAATGAAATTTGATTTATTTTCAGTAAAACCTGACTCTGTGTTAACTATCTTGTCATTGTCTGATGTAGCTGTTTCTAGTTCTTTAAGATATTCAATCTTTTTATCATTTTCTATATGTGACTCATCATATAAATCTAAGTCTTTAATTTTATTCGCTAATAAATTTTTATCTGGTAGTCCATTAAATTCATCCTCTGGTGTTATTTTTGTAGTTTCAATACATTTTTCAATTAAGGTTTTTATATTTTCATCTAATAAATTAGATGAAGAGATAGATGATTTTTTTTTATCAATATAAGTTGTAATACTTACACCTAAATTATCCGATCTATTTGACTCATCTAAAACTTTATTTCTAAAACTCACTGACTCTGAAATAGAATGACCAACACTTACGCTTGCAGATGTTGCTCCTAATTTTTTTGCTAGGTCTAAACAATAGGATGCTTTATTCCTTAAATATTCCTGATCTTTAACCATTTAAAGTTTAGTGCCACCCACTGTCATCTTGTCAATTAATATTGAAGGTTGTGCTACTCCAACTGGCACTCCTTGGCCAGCTTTTCCGCATGTTCCAATACCTGGATCTAACATCATATCATTTCCTACCATTGACACTTCTTTTAATATTGAAGGACCATCTCCAATTAAAGTTGCTCCTTTAATTGGTGATCCAATTTTACCATCAATAATTTCATATGCTTCGGTACAATTAAAAACGAATTTTCCAGACGTAATATCAACTTGCCCACCCCCAAAACTCACTGCAAATATTCCTTTATCAACTGAACTAATCATTTCATCTTGAGTATTCTTACCACTCAACATCATTGTGTTTCTCATTCTTGGAAGCACTACGTGTTTGTAGCTCTCACGTCTTCCATTTCCTGTAGATTTAGTTTTCATCAATCTTGCATTAAGCCTGTCTTGCATAAAATTTTTTAATATTCCGTTTTCAATTAAAACTGTTCTCTCTGTTGGAGTTCCTTCATCATCAATTGTTAGGCTGCCTCTTCTTTTATCGATAGTACCATCATCAACGATGGTAACCCCCTCACTTGCAACTCTCTGCCCCATTAAATCGTGAAAAGCTGAGGTTTTTTTTCTATTAAAATCACCTTCTAATCCATGGCCAATTGCTTCATGGATTAAAATTGCAGGCCAACCTGGTCCTAGAACAACTTTCATTTCTCCGGCAGGAGCGGGCTTACTTTCTAAATTAACTGATGCAATTCTATATGCTTCATCACAAACATTTTTCCAGTTCTCATTATCTAAATATGAATCATACGACTGTCTTCCGCCAATTCCATAAACACCTGTTTCTTTTCGTCCATTTTTTTCAAGCATCACTGAAACATTGAATCTAACAAGTGGCCTAACATCTGTAATTGATTGACCACCTAATCTTATAATCTCGATTGATTTTTGTTCTCCTGAAAAACTGGATGTAACTTGTTTTACATTTGAATCTTTTGATCTTAAATAATTATTTACTTTATTTAAAACTTCTAGTTTTGAATTTAAATCCTTTTCTTCAATTGGATTAATATCATTATAAAAATTCTTATTCGTTTTAGGAATTTCATGATTATAAGTCCCTTTTGACGATTTTAAAGTAGATTGTAAATTTTTAGAAGACTGATTAAGTGAGTCTTTTGAAATTTCATTTGAATGTGAATAAGCAACTATTTCTCCTGAAATTGCTCTAAATCCAAATCCTAAATCAGAACTATAACTTGAACTTTTAATTTTATTATCATCTAGCAAGATGTTTTCAGACTTTGAATCCTCTAAATATAATTCACCATCGTCGCATTTATTTAAAGTTTCTGAAATAATATTTTCAGCATCCTTTCTAGTCAAATCTGTTTTTTCGAAGAAATTACTCACAGTATTTACATAGTGAGTTTAATCTTAATTTCAACTAGAGTATTTAACACATATACATATCTCTAATATTCAATATTATGCAAATAATGAAAGTATATTTCAATAACTCGTGTAAAATTTGTAAAGCAGAAATTGATCTTTATAAGAAAGAAAAAATTGATGATATAAATTGGGTTGATATCACTAATAATAATCAAGCAAATATTGAAACTAAGAAAAATTCAAAAGAATTGTTAAGAAGATTGCATGTTGAAAAAAATGGTGAAATTTTTAGTGGAGCAAAAGCATTTTTATTAGTTTGGAAAAATATTCCAAAATATAAATTTTTGTATTCGATTTTTAGTCTTCCAATAATCTTTCAAATTTTTTCTGTTGGATATGAAATAATTGCATTTTTTCTATATTTGAAAAATAAAAAGCAATTAAAAACTAATTAAGAATAAGAATTAAAATTTTACTAAATAGAGACATTGTTAGAATAAAACCGAAAAAAAAAATTGAATACATTAATGTAACTAATTTATTTTTTTTTCTTCTAAGTCTTACAAAATCTTTATCATCTAAATCTGAGTAATCCCTATCCCCAACTACCTTATAGTCATAGGTCCATCTCCAATAGCTTTTACCTAATCTCAAGTCTAAACTGTTAACATATGCTATCCAGGCCAAAACATATTTTAAAATTAAGTAAATTATTGTTAGGAGGATGACTTCAAAAAACATGATTAATCTTACAATTAATCTATGAAATTAGTTAGTGTTTTTCTCTCTTTTTTTTGCGATGAGTTGTGTCAATGCATCAACCATAGTGTCTGATGCTTTAAATATTTCGTTAGTTTTAAATTCATGTGAAATATTTTTTTCAGGATCAGTTTTATCTTCAATAACAATCCCTTCGTCTGGAGAATTATTTTTAATATAGATCAATAATAGCCACTCTTCATCAACAGCCTCGTCCCATTTTACAAAAATCTCACCTGTTTCAAATCTTCTATCAATACATCTCAAAATAGACATATGACGTGTGATATGTCTTTTATTTAATTGAAATACCAAGCTACTCGCACTTCTATAAAAACTCTCTAAAGCAAATTCAATTTTTTGTCTTGCGATAGTATATTCTTTTTCTTTTTGTAATAATGTTTCTCTATCTTCGTCTCCTTGTATTTTTACACCTAACGCCTCTACTCTTTCTCTAATTTTTTGATCTCTAATAATTCGATATTTTTCTTTAAGCTTTTCAATTCTTTGTTGTAGGCCTGCATAATCTTCTCTTTTTTCTTTTAAAGATATTCTTTCTAATCTCTCTAGCTCTTTAACTTCTCTAATTCTAAATTTTTCAATTTGTTTTTCTAATTTTAACTGTTGTAAAAACTGTTTTTGTTTTTCTGCCTGTTCAATTCTAATTAATGCCTGCTCTTTTCTTAAAAAAAGTTTAATATCTTTATTTCTTTGCTTTTCTAATTTTATTTCATCCTTAAGCGCTTGTTCTTTAATCTTTATCTTTAATTTTTCTTCTTCTTCTTTCTCTTTTTGAAGTTTTATTTTTTCTAATCGTTCTTTTTCTATTTGTTCTAATTTTAATTTGCGCCTCTGATCCTCTTTTAAAGTTTTATATTTTTCAATTGTTTCAGAAATTTTATCAAAAAATGATTGGATATACTTTTCAAGATTGAAACTTAATTTGAAGTTAAATTTTGGTTTGAGTGATAATTGGAATTTTACAACTTTAGAAATTAAGTCCTCATCAAACTTTTTATTTATCTTTGGGATTTTCTTTATTTTTTTAATCTTTGTAATATTAGCTTTTGAGTTTTTTTTTGTTTTAATTTTTTTTTGTTTTCTAAATTTAGAAATTTTTTTATTTGTTTTTTTTACTTTTTTAAAAAGCGTAGATTTACTTTTTTGTTTTTTTCTATTTTT
>VTPL01000009.1 GCA_008638165.1 Pelagibacteraceae bacterium | reverse complement strand
AAACTATCAACTAATTTAAATTGAGTAACACCTTTAGAAAATAAAAATTCTCTAGTTAAATTTGGATATTTGGTTCCAACTCGAAGTCTTTTCTTCTTTTTGTCTTTAAATTCAAATGCAATTTCTTCTAAATCAGCAATTGTTTGAACATCTATCCATTCATCAGGTATGGCAACTACCAATGTGGCTTTTCCAAAATTGTATTTTTTAGTTACAGAGATCTTATTTTGAATATTAATTTCACTTTCTTTCAATAAATCAAATCCAGAAAAACCTAAATCTAAAGATCCGTCCCCAAGTCTTTGAATAATTTCTCTTGCATGTAAATAAACAACTTTAATATTTTTTTTATTTTTAATAGAGCCAAATAAATCTCTCTCACCTCTTTCTGATATAAGTTTTAACTTATTCTTCTTAAAGATATTTAAGACATCTTTTCTAAGTCTTCCTTTGCTTGGAATACCAATATTGATAATATCTTTGATCATAGATTTAATGCAGCTCCTACTGCTGGAACTTCTTTTTTAGATCCAAGATCAGATATTAAATGATCATATCTTCCACCATTAATAACATTTTTAATTTTTGAATTTGATTTGATATCAATTTTAAAAACCATGCCCGTGTAATACTCAAGTTGTCTTCCAAATGAGGCTGAAAATATTACATTGAGTTTTGAAACTTTATTTTGTGATAATGGGAAATACTTTTGGTCTACTGCAAGATTAATCTTATATTTTTTAAAAAATTTATTTAACTCTGATGCTGCTTGATTAATTGGACATTTAATTTTTAGAAAATCCTTTATTATTTTTGAAACATTTTTACCCTTACTTGCTCTTCTTGGGTCTTTGATCTTGTTATCAAATCTTTTTAAAATTTCATTAATTGATCTACCTGCAACAATTTTTAATTGATCATCTTTTAACATTTTGAGATATCGTTTTTTATCAACCTCAACAATAGTTGGATCCACATCAGAGTTTGTCTCCAATCTTTTAAGTAAATCATTAAAGTAATCTTCTCTCCAAAAATGTCTTGATAATCTTAATTTCCATCTTTTTGGAATATCTAATTTTGAAATAAGAAGATTAAATATTTCAACATTACCTATTGTTAATGTTCCAGTTGAATATTTAAGGTTTTGTAATGATTTAAGTGAAGTATTTATTATTTCTTTATCATCATTTTTTTCATTTTTAGATCCAATGATTTCAAATCCAATTTGATTTCTAATAATAGAGTCTTTTTTATTTTGTGATTTTCTATAGGCTTGACCACTATAAAATATTTTTTCTTTTCCTTTTAAATTATTTTCTAAATACCTCAAACAAGACGCTATTGTTAAATCAGGCCTTAAACATAGCTCGCTGCCATTTTGATCAATAAATGAAAATATAAATTTTCTAAAATTTTCACCTGATCTTTGAACAATATGATTGGCCTCTATTACTGAGGGCAAATTAATATATTTAAATCCCTTAGACTTTACCGATCTAAGGATATTTTCAGATAAATTTTTTGATTTCATCGATTAAGTTTTCTTTTGGAATGGTAAATTGATTATTTTCACCTTTAACGCCTAATAAATTTTTAAGAGTTATCGTGTTATCTTTAAATTCATTGTCCCCACAAATAATAGCAACCGGACACTCTCTTTTATTTGCGTAAGTTAATTGTTTTCCTAAATTCTTTTTACTATCTAAAAAGATTTCAGAGTTAATGTTGTTCTCTCGAAGGGTGTTTAAAATCTCATAATAATTTTTAAGATATTGTTTATCCATCACACACACAATAACTGGTTTTTGTTCTTCAATTTTAACTTGCTCTAACTGAGACATTGCAAATAAAAGTCGATCAACACCAATGCTCACACCCGTCCCTGGGATATCTACTCCCTTAAACCTTGAAATTAATTTATTATATTGGCCACCTGAACAAACACTTCCAATATCTACTTCTTTGCCCTTGTTGTTTGTTGCCTTAAAATTAAGATTTGTTTCAACACAAAAACCATCATAATAAGCAAGACCTCTAACAATTGTAAAATTTGTTTTAACTTGATCTACATATTTTCCATAACTTAACACTTCAAATAATGCTTCAAGTTCTTCAATTCCCTCAATGGATAATGGGTTTTTTAAATTTGCTTTAAGTTCTTTTAAATCTTTAACTTTTAAAAAATTAATAATTTGTAAAACCTGATCATCATTTAGATCAGCACCTTTAGTAATAGCGCCACTTGCATCTTTTCTCTCTTTTTTGAGTAAATCCTCAACTCCTTTTATTCCAAATCCAGGTTTATCTAATTTATCGATTGCCCTCATAACCTTTATTTGTTTTTCTTCAGAGATTTTTAATTCTTCAATTAATCCTTGAACAATTTTTCTATTGCTTACGTTAATTGTAAATTGATCTTTATTTAAACCACAATCGATTAAGGTACTTGCAATTAAATTACAAAGCTCTGCGTTAGCTTGTGCTGGATTAACTACTCCAACAATATCACAGTCTGCTTGCATAAATTCTCTATATCGGCCATTACCTGCCTTTTCATTTCTAAATACATTTTGAATTGCATATCTTTTATAAATAGATGGCAGTTCTTGATTATTCTGAGCAACAAATCTTGCTAACGGACTTGAAAGATCATAACGAAGAGTAATATTTCTTTCTCCATCTTCAAACGAGAAAACATCAGACATAGGGTTACTTTCATCCTCCGCTAAAAAGGATCCTATGTTTTCACTAATTTCAAAGGATGGGGTTTCTAAAGGGTCAAAACCAAATTTTATAAAACTCTTCTCTATAGCTTTTAGTAGCTTTTTTTTAAGAAGAAGTTTTTTATTCCATCGATCTTCAAATCCAGAGGGTAGTCCTGGAACTAATTTATTTTCTTTATTCATTTTTTGGTACCCGCGCTTGGAATTGAACCAAATCCTAGAGTTCCACAAACTCCCGTACTAACCATTATACTACGCGGGCGTATCCTATTTGTTTTTATCTTATTTTGTGTGGATTTAAAATTATATTATAAAAATTATTTGCTAGCTTTAGCCAGCATGGAAATGTCTATGCGTACCTCTATTAGTTCCTCGAAGAGTAGATCTTTGAGTACCTCTATTTGTTCCTCTATTGGTCGCTTTTTTATTCATGGCCAGTCTTTTAGACAAAAAAATTATTTATTCAACCCTAAAAATAAAAAGGACGTTTGTCTAAATTAATAGAAAAACGTCCTTTAAAAATTTTAAAATACTTAGTCTAATTTTTTTAGATTTACTGCAGAAGGACCTTTGGGACCATCTTCTAATGTAAACTCAAGCTTATCACCTTCGTTTAAGAATCTCATCCCAGCTGCTTTTACTGCTGAAGCGTGCACGAATGCATCTTTTTCTTTGTCATCTCTTTCGATAAAACCATAACCTTTTTTACCGTTAAACCACTTTACTTTACCTTGTAATGTACTCATCTTATTTCTTAGTCCTTTTGTTATTTGTTATAGAAATAAGTTAATTTCTTTTTGGCTAATTTCAAGATGAAAAATTGAAGGTGGTGGCTGAGGAGAGATTCGCACTCCCGACACAAGCCTTTTCAGGGCTCTGCTCTACTCCTGAGCTACTCAGCCTTAAGATTATCCTCTAAAGATTATTCTACCTTTAGTAAGATCATAAGGGGTCATCTCTACTGTCACGTTATCCCCTTGCAAAACTCTAATTCTATTCTTTCGAAGTTTGCCTGCTGTGTGGGCTGTAACGGTATGACCATTTTCTAATTGAACTCTAAACATGGCATTAGGCAACAGGTCTGTTACTTTACCCTTGAATTCAAGTAGGTCTTGTTTTGACAAATTTAATTTCTCCTAATTCTTTTTTTTACTGAGAGCGCATGTCCTGCTAACCCTTCATAATTTGCAAGTGTTATAACCGATGGCCCAAGACTTTCAATACCCTTTTTTGATAAGTTAATATAAGAAATTCTTTTATAAAATTCATTAACACTAATTCCTGAAGAATATTTTGCAGATCCATTAGTTGGTAAAACGTGGTTTGATCCAACATTGTAATCGGTCATAGCCATAACTGCATATTTTCCTAAACACACTGAACCAGCATTATTAATTTTAGGAACAAATGATTTATAATTTTTAACATTTAATTCTAAATGCTCAGGTGCAATTTTATTCACCACATCAATAATTTTTTTATCAGATGCAATGTGCATTAAAATTCCGTTGCTCATTAAACTTTTTTTAGCAATTGATTGTCTTGGAATTTCCTTAAGTTGTTTAAAGATTTCTAATTTAACTTTTGAAATTAAATTTTTATCTTTAGAAATTAAAATACATTGCGCAAGAGGATCATGTTCTGCTTGACCAATTAAATCACTAGCAACCCAAACTGGATTTGAATATTTGTCACAAACAATAGTTACTTCAGAAGGACCAGCTGTCATTCCTTCAATTCCAACATCTCCAAAAACTTCTTTTTTAGCTGCAGCAACATAAGCGTTACCAGGGCCAACAATTTTATTAACTGATTTAATTTTTTTAGTTCCATAGGCTGCTGCTGCAATCGCAGAGGGCCCACCGATTGAGTAAATTTCTTTAATTTTACATTTTCTAGCAGCATATAAAACAGCTGGGTTTTGTTTTCCTTTAAAACCTGGATTTATCATTATTATTCTTTTAACTCCCGCAACAATTGCTGGGATTGCATTCATCAATACACTTGAAGGATAAGACGCGGTTGAACCTGGAACATATATTGCAACAGAATTAATTGGTAAATATTTATACTCAAGTTTGTTTTTGAATTTATCTATGTAAGAAATATTTTTAAACTTTTGCAATGAATGAAATTTATAAATTCGATCATAGGCAGTATCGATTGCTTGTTTTACTTTTTTATCTAAAGTTTTAATTGAGTTAGAAATTTGTTTTGAAGTTGGAACTATAATTGAATTTTTGTTAAATTTTTTTTCGTATTTTAATAAGGCCTTATCACCATTTTTTTTAACATCTTTAATAATGTTGGTAACCGATATAGAGCTTGACTGAACTTTGCTTTTTCTAGCAGACAATAATTTATCCAATTCACGGTCAAAACCTCTGTTACTGCTATTTAATACTTTAACCATTATTTAATCTCATTTTGATCTTCTAGTCTTACTTCAATGGTCTCTGACTTCAATGAAATATGAGCATTGTTGTTAAATATCAAATTAATCTCAAAATCATCTTTGTTTTTTAGATAATCAATTCCAATTAATTCTAATGTTAAATCTTCATTTTTTTGGTCAATATTTTTTGATTTAACTTGGTCAACAAAATCAAATTTACAAATACTATTTACTTTTTTGTCTTCCTGGCCTGACTCAATTTTTGTTCTTTCAATTGAAAGTAAAAATATCTTATTTGCTTGTAAAAATTTGATATCTGAAATCTTAACTTTTGCACCAGCACAACAAGCTGATATCATTTGAAGACCTTCATTATCGGTTGCAATTATTTTTGCTAAATATTTTTTATCCATTAATTCACTCTTCTAATTTTAGCGCCAACTTTTTTCAATTTTTTTTCAATATTTTCATACCCTCTATCAAGATGATAGATCCTATTAATAACTGATTTGCCTTTTGCTGTTAATGCCGCCAAAATTAACGAAACTGAAGCTCTTAAATCAGTTGCCATAAGCTCAGCTGGTGCAAAATTAATATTTCCTTCAACAATCGCTTTATTGCCATTAGTTGAAATTTTTGCACCCATTCTATTTAATTCTGCTACGTGCATAAATCTATTTTCAAAAATATCCTCTTTGATTATGGAACTCTTGTTTGCTTTGCATAGTAAAACCATTATTTGAGCCTGTAAATCTGTAGGAAATCCTGGGTATGGTGCGGTTGTTATTTTGGTACTTTTTATTTTTTTATTTCCAATAATTTGAACTTCATTTTTTTTAATCATTATTTTTGAACCTAGTTTTTTAAGAACATTAATTTCTGTCTTTATAATTTCAGGCACAATATTACTAATTTTTAAATTGCCTTCAGTAACAGCAGCTGCAACTAAATACGTTCCAGCTTCTATTCGATCAAACATTACAGAATAAGAAATTTCTTTAATTTCACTAACTCCAATAACTTTAATTGTTCTTTTTGAGATCCATTTAATATTACATCCCATTTCATTTAAAAAATTTACTAAATCTTTAATTTCAGGCTCTATCGCACAATTAGATAATATGGTGGTTCCTTTAGCAAAACTTGCAGCAATAATTAAATTTTCAGTTGCTCCTACTGAAATTTTGGGAAATTTAATTTTATTTCCTTTTAATCCTTTTGGAGCATTTGCAATTACATAACCTTGATCAATTTTATATTTTACTCCTAATTTTGATAATGCTTTTAGGTGTATGTCTACAGGACGAGTGCCTATGGCACATCCGCCAGGTAAAGAAACTTTAGCTGATTTATGTTTGGCAAGCAAAGGGCCTAAAACTAAAATTCCTGCTCTCATAGTTTTTACCAAATTATATGAAGCAAATTTTTTATTTTGTTTGGAGTTGTCTATGATAGTTTTATTTTTATCTAATTTTACTCTAGATCCTAATGATTGAAGCAATGTCAACATTGTTTCAATATCTCTTACTTTAGGAAGATTTTTTAAAATGATTTTTTTATTTGATAAAAGAGTTGCAGCAAGAATGGGTAGTGAAGCATTCTTAGAACCTGAAATTTTTATCTGCCCTTTGAGCTTATTCGCTCCAAAGACCTCTAGTTTTTGCATGATTAAACTTTAGGTAATGTTACTCCAGTTTGCCCCATGTATTTACCATTTCTATCTGCATAGGTTACTTCTGGTTTTTCATTGCCTTTTAAAAAGATAAATTGGGCAACTCCCTCATTTGCATAAATCTTAGCTGGTAAAGGAGTGGTATTTGAAAACTCTAAAGTTACATATCCTTCCCAGCCTGGTTCTAGTGGAGTTACATTGACTATAATTCCACACCTTGCATAGGTTGATTTTCCAAGACAAATAACAAGTACGTCATTGGGAATTTTAAATTTTTCAACTGTTCTTGCTAACACAAATGAGTTAGGTGGAATGATGCATTCTGATACATTTTTTGTAACAAAGTTAGTTGGTTTAAAGTTTTTAGGATCAACAATTTCAGAGTTGACGTTTGTAAAAATCTTAAATTCATCTGAAACTCTAGCATCATAACCAAAAGACGATAACCCATAAGAGATGCTGTCTCCTCTTACTTGTTTTTCCTCAAAAGGTGAAATCATGCCCTCTTCTTTAGACATTTTTCTAATCCACTTGTCTGAAAGAACTGACATTATTTACTTTTCTTCTTAATCTTTTTTTGGAAAAGTTTTCTTTTTTTCAAATTTTTTTTAAGTGCTAAACTTAAACGCTCATTCTTTTCTTTAGAATTCATTTCTTATCCGGATTAGTTAAAAAGTCTAAAGTTATTGGTTTTGAAGCATCTAGCGTTGGTGCCTCAGGCGCTTCTTCTTTAGGACCCTCTTTAGCTAATCTTTTCGCTTTTTTTTCTGCAAGCTTTTTTTCTCTTTTAGCCTGCTTCTCCATAAGCTTTGCACTTTTAGTTGATTTATAATCGTAATGAATGCCCATAAAAAATCCTCACGTGTATATAATGCATATTAATAAAAAAATTAAGGCAATAATTTGAAAAAAATGCTTTATTATCAATGAAATACAATTCTTTGCTTATGCTCCTGTAGTTAAATGGCATAACAAGTCATTGGTAATGACTAGTTCCCTGGTCAGTACAGGGTGGGAGCACCATTAATTTTTATAAAAAACTTTTCTAAAAAAAATCGTAACAATTAATAAGCCAAAGAAAGCAATTAGGGGAATATAAATTGATGGTGAGGTGATTAAATCAATCACACTTGGTGCATTAATATTTTGATCAATTATTTCTTCAAGTCCACTCCCAATAGAATTTATAATAAATAATGAGGGGATCATACCTAAAAAAGTTGACCAAAAATAATTATAAACTTTTACGTTAAAAATACATGGTAAGACATTTTGTATTTGAAAAGGGATACCTCCAATAAACCTATAAACTAACAAATATAAAAATTCAGATTTTTGAAACTTTTCCTCAAGTTTTTGAAATCGATTTAAAAATCGATCTCTAATCATTTCTTTTAAAAAGTAATTTGCAAAAACATAAAGTAAAGTTGCACCAATTGACAATCCTATAACAGTAAACAATAGCCCAAACCACTTACCAAAAATAAAACCTGCGAATAAAGCTAGAGGTGAACCAAAGCCAGCAGCGAAAACCCAAAGAATTGAAAATAAGATAAATGAAACACCCAATAAAAATAAGTTTGTTTGTCTTAAATCATAAAAATAATCTCTATTATTTTTAATAAATTCGTAACTGGTTATTTCTTGAAAACTAAACTTAGTGAATATGAAATATAAAAATAAACCAACAGCCGATATATAAAATAGACCAATAAATAATTTAATTTTTTTAGATTTAGCCATTAATATTGATGTTAAATATAAAATCTTCTATTTGCTATTTATATATTTAATTACTATAAAGGGCGAAATTTAATAAAAATTTAACAACATTTTATGAAAAGAACTTACCAGCCAAAAAAAGGCAAAAGACTAAAAAAGCACGGATTTCGCTCTAAGATGAAAACAAAAGGTGGCCGAAAGCTTTTAAAAAGAAGACGAGCTAGAGGAAGAAAAGATTTAACTGTTTCATCAACTGTTAAAAAAAAGTAATTCAACTTAGATGAAAAGCAAAATTCTTGCTCTTTCAAAAAACGAAGAATTCAAAAGCCTTCTTAAACAAAAAAAAATCTCAAATAAATACGTCACAATTTTTTTTGGAAAATTAGCTAATAAAGATGAAAAAAAACTTAATATTAGTTTTGTAACCAAGAAAAAAATTGGCAATGCTGTAAAGAGAAATAAAATTAAAAGACGTCTTAGAAATATAACGAATGATGCAGTAAAAAATATTACTGTAAAATTTAACTATTCATATCTTGTTATTGCCAAGCCAACTATGTTAAACAACGAGTATACAATTATAAAAGAAACCTTATTTAGAGACTTAGAGAGAATACGATAATGAATATTTTCACAATAATCCTAATAAAATTTATTAAAGGATATCGTTTTTTAATAAGTCCTTTGCTTGGACACTCGTGTCGTTATTTACCAACTTGTTCTGAATATTCTATAGAAGCCTTAACAACATACGGCTTTTTCAAAGGTTTATTAATGAGTATAAAAAGAATTCTATCATGTCATCCAATAAAATTTCTTGGTGGTGGCGAGGGATTTGATCCTGTAAATAAAAATTTTAAAATTAAAAAATAATGGATACAAAAAACGTAGTTGCAGCAATTTCTTTATCAGCAGCAGTAATTGTTTTATATTCTCTATTTTTTGCTCCAGAACCAGTACCGAGATCAGAAAATTTATCTGAAAAAGATAAAATAGAGAAAAACTCTGATGCGCCTAGTTTAGAACAAACAGAAAATTTGGTAAAAATATCCCGAGATGAGGCTATTGTTCAAAATGAAAGAGTAAGTTTTGAAAACAATAGTGTTAAAGGTTCAATATCTCTTAAGGGTGCAATCATAGATGACCTTACTTTCAAAAACTACAATACAAGTCTAGAAAGCAATGAAAATGTTATTTTATTAAATCCAAGAAATATAGAAGATGGATACTTTATAGAAAGTGGATTTGTAACCTCTGATAAAAATATTGATATTCCTAATTCAGAGTCGGTTTGGACGGTTAAAGGAAATAGTAATTTAACTGAACAAACCCCAATAAAACTTTCATGGACGAACAGCCAAGGAATTACGTTTGAAAAAGATATTTCACTAGATAATCAGTTTTTATTTACAGTTAAACAAAGAGTAATCAACTCTACAGATAAAAAGTTTGATTTTTATTCATACGGTCAAATTATAAGAAATAAAATTCCAGAAGGTCTTTCAAATTTTTATATCCTTCATGAGGGATTAATTGCAGACCTTGATGATGAATTAATTGAGGAAGATTACGATGATATTCAAGAAAAAAGATTTAGCAAAAATGCAAGTAAGGGGTGGTTTGGAATCGGAGATAAATATTGGATAAGCTCAATTATTCCACCAAGAGAAAAAGAATTTAAAGTTACTTTTGACTATAAAGATAAATTTAGAGCTAATTATATTGCAACAAAACCGACTGAACTTGGCAGCAATTCATCAATTGAAGATGAAATGCAGATCATCGTGGCAGCTAAAAGAGTTGATGTAGTAGATGGTTATGCTGAACAATTAAATATTGATAAATTTGATTTAGTTATCGATTGGGGCTTTCTATATTTCATTACTAAGCCTTTATTCTATGGAATTGATTACTTCTTTAAGTTGTTAGGAAATTATGGTCTAGCAATTATAGCAATAACCATCTGTATTCGATTGGTATTTTTTCCATTGGCTAACTTTTCATTTAGAAGTATGGCGAAAATGAAAGCTCTTCAGCCTGAGATGGTAAGACTAAAAGAATTACATAAAGACGATAAAATGAAACTTCAGCAAGAAATGATGGCACTTTACAAAAAAGAAAAAGTAAATCCAATGTCAGGTTGTTTGCCGATATTGGTTCAAATTCCTGTTTTCTTTGCTCTTTATAAAGTTTTATTTGTGACAATTGAAATGAGACAAATGCCATTCTACGGATGGATTCAAGATTTATCTGAAAGAGACCCTACATCCTTATTTAATCTTTTTGGATTGTTGCCATACGATGTACCATCATTTTTAGTAATTGGGGCATGGCCTATACTGATGGGTGTAACAATGTTCATACAGCAAAAATTAAACCCCGCACCGACTGATCCAATACAGGCAAAAATTTTTATGTTCTTTCCGTTATTCTTAACAATAATTCTTGCACCATTTCCAGCAGGATTAGTAATCTATTGGACAGTGAACAACGTTCTAACAATGGCTCAGCAAATATTTATAATGAAAAGAACTAAAATTAAGACCACCTAATGGTTCCTATTCAAGAGGAAGAGTTAAAAAAAATAATACCAACTGATGGACCGTCTATTTCAGAGGTTAAAAGCTATTTAGAAAAATATAATGATGAATATATCGTTATTAAATGTGGTGGTAGTGTTCTTGTAGATCAAAATTTATTTGATCATTTTATTGATAATATTTCAATTTTAAACAAATTAGGATTTATTCCAATTATTGTTCACGGTGGTGGTAAAAGAATTTCTAACAAATTATCTGAGTCAGGTATTGAGAGCAAGTTTCTAAATGGTTTAAGAATTACAGATGAAAAAACAATTAAAATTGCAGAAGAAGTTTTAATTGAATTTAATAAAGAAATTGTAGATGCACTAAAAAATAAAAAGTGTGCTGCTGAAGAAATTAATACAAAAAAAAATAATATTATTTCGGTAATTAAAGATGATGAAAAACTTGGTTTTGTTGGTAGCCCTAATAAAATAAATAAAACATCTCTAGACAAAATTATAAATGAGAAAAAAGTACCAGTAATCGCGCCTCTTGGCTTAGACGAAGAGGGTCAATCATTTAATATTAATGCTGATACTGCGGCTGGATATATAGCAAAAGAGTTAAATGCTAGACGATTAATCATCATGAGTGATGTACAAGGAGTTTTAGATAAAAATAAAAATCTTATACCTGAAATAAACTCTAAAAAAATTAAAGAACTTATTGAAGACGATACTATTTCTGGAGGCATGATACCAAAAATTAATAATTGTCTAGATGTTGCAAGCAACGGTGTAAAAGGTGTTGTAATAATTGATGGAAGAAAAAAACATTCAATTCTATTTGAACTACTTTCGGACAAAGGATCAGGAACGTTAATTAGACAATGAGAGATTTAATAGATATTAAATATTGGATATTTGATTTAGACAACACACTGTACAGTGGTCAAACAAAAGTTTTTTCTGAAGTTGATAAAAAAATGTCTGCTTTTATTTCAAAAAAGTTTGATGTTGATCTTATTGAGGCTAGAGAAATTCAAAAAAAATATTTTTATGAGTATGGAACAACTTTATCTGGACTAATGAACCATGATAATATCGACCCTCACGAATTTCTAGAATTTGTACATGACATCGATATTAGCTGGCTTCCAAAAGATAAGGTTTTAAGAGAAGAATTAATCAAAATTAAAGAAAAGAAAATTATTTTTACAAATGGTTCTCACGCACATGTCGACAATATTACAAAACAGTTAGGAATTGATGGGTTATTTGATGGTGCTTTTGACATCACTGATGCAAATTTTATTCCAAAACCACATTTAGATCCTTATGAAAAACTAATAAAAAAATTTAATATTGATCCAGCTCAATCTATTCTAATAGAAGATATAGCCCATAACTTAGAACAAGCTAAAAATTTAGGAATGAAAACTTGTTGGTTAGAAAATGATGAAGCATTTGCAAAGAAAGATGCTGATAAATCTTATATTGATTATAAAATTGATAATTTGCCTTCATTTCTTCAAAAAATTAATATATTAAAAAATAATTAATCATGAATGAATTTGAAAACATAATCAATAAAGCTTGGGATGAAAGAGATCAAGTAAGTGCAAAATCTGATCAAAGTATCTTAGATGCTGTAAGCAAAACAATCGATCAGGTTGATAGTGGAAAAATTAGAGTTGCTGAAAAAAAAGATGGTGAGTGGGTAGTCCATCAGTGGATTAAAAAAGCTATTCTTTTAAGTTTTAGAATTAATGAGATGCAAACTACTCCAGGGCCTTATGCTACTTGGTGGGATAAAGTAAAAGGTAAAACAGCTGGCTGGGGTAAAGAACAGCATTTAGAAGCTGGATTTAGAATGGTGCCAAATGCTGTAATTCGCCATGGATCACACGTGGGTAAAAATGTAGTTGTCATGCCATCGTTTATAAATATTGGAGCATTTGTTGATGAAGGTACTATGGTTGATACCTGGGTAACTGTTGGTTCATGTGCACAAGTTGGAAAAAATTGTCACCTTTCAGGTGGTGTTGGAATAGGTGGAGTTTTAGAACCAATGCAAGCTAATCCTACTATCATTGAAGATAATTGTTTTATCGGAGCAAGATCTGAAATAGTCGAAGGAGTTATTGTTGGTGAAGGCTCAGTTGTTTCTATGGGTGTATTTATAGGCCAATCAACAAAAATTGTTTATCGAGATACGGGTGAAATTATTCAAGGCAAAATACCACCCTATTCTGTTGTAGTGCCAGGAAGTCTACCTGCTAAAGATGGTAAAGGACCATCTTTATATTGTGCAGTAATTATAAAACAGGTCGATGAAAAAACTAGATCCAAAACATCTATCAACGATCTTTTAAGAGAGTAGTTAATGCCTAATATCAATGAACTGCAATTAGCAAAAGAGCTAATTAAATTTCCGTCTGTAACTCCTACTGATGCAGGAGTGATGAAATTTTTAGAAAAAAAATTAAAAACTTTAGGCTTCAAAACTAAAATTTTAGAATTTAAAGAAAAAAATCACAAACCTGTTAAAAATTTATATGCAAGACTTGGGAATACGGGACCAAACTTTTGTTATGCTGGACATTTAGATGTGGTGCCTCCTGGTACATTAACTGATTGGACTGTTAATCCATTTAAACCTTCAGTAAAAAAAGGTCATTTAATAGGACGTGGTGCAAATGATATGAAAAGTTCAATTGCAGCCTTTGTTTCTGCAGTAAGTGATTATTTAAACTCAAATAATAAATTTAAAGGATCAATTAGTTTACTAATTACAGGTGATGAAGAAGGTGACGCTGTTAATGGAACTAAAAAAGTTGTCGAATACCTTAAAAAGAAAAAGGAAAAAATAGACTTTTGTCTAGTTGGTGAACCCACTAACCCTAATAAACTTGGAGAAATGATTAAAATTGGACGTCGTGGCAGTATGACTGGTAAATTAACTATTATTGGAGTTCAAGGCCATGTTGCATATCCTCAAAGAGCAAATAACCCATCAACTGCTTTAGTAAAAATCTTAAAAGAATTAAAAGATATAAAATTTGATAAAGGCACAAAAGACTTTCAACCAACTAATCTAGAGGTTACTAAAATCAATATTCATAATACTGCTGAAAATGTTATCCCTGGTAAGGCTGAGGCTGTATTTAATATTAGATTTAATAACAAACACACCTCACAAAGCATCAAGCTAAAATTAAACAAAATATTTAATAAGATTTCAAAAAAAGAAAAATCTAAATTTAATATTGATTATAGAGTCTCAGGTGAAGCTTTTTTAACAATTCCAAATAAAACAACATTCATGATCAAAGATGTAATTAAAAAAATTACAAAAATTACTCCAAAGTTTTCAACAACTGGTGGGACATCAGATGCTAGATTTATTAGAAAGATAGCGCCTTGTCTTGAATTTGGATTAGTTGGTAAAACAATGCATAAAGTTGATGAAGCAGTGTCTATTAAGGATCTTAAAAATTTAACTAAAATATACTCAAGTATTTTAAAAAATTATTTTCAGTGAAAACTGGTCTAATTACCACTAAGAGCTATCAAAATCATAACACTGGTAACGGTCACCCAGAAAAGATTGATAGGGTTACAGCAGTAATTGACAATTTCAAAAAGAAAAATAATAACAATTTAATTTGGCAAGAACCTAAAAAATTTGATCAATCTTTGCTAATTAAAACACATTCAAAAGAATATATTGAATTTGTAAACAATTCATTTCCAAAGGATGGTTTGTCTTTCTTAGACGGTGACACCATTGTTTCTCCTGGAAGTAAAGATGCTACTCGTGATGCTGCAGGGTCAATAATTACTGCAATTGATGGCGTTGAATCTAAAGAATATAAAAATGCTTTTTGTGCTGTTAGGCCTCCTGGTCACCATGCTGAAAAGAATAAGGCAATGGGGTTTTGTATTTATAACAATGTTGCTGTTGGTGCTAACTATTTAATTGAGAAATATAATTATCGAAAAGTAGCTATCATAGATTTTGATGTACATCACGGTAATGGAACTCAAGATATTTTCTACGAAAATGAAAAAGTTTTATATATTTCAACACATCAATACCCCTATTATCCAGGATCTGGTACTGAACAAGAAAAAGGGAAATACAATAATATTTTCAACATTCCTCTTGAAGCTGGAACCACATCAGAAAAATATTTAACTGCATACGAACATGTTTTAAGTAAAATTATAGAATTTAAACCAGAATTTTTGTTATTTTCTGCGGGGTTTGATGCTCATAAAGATGACCCTCTTGCTCAATTAAAATTGAACTCTAATGATTTTTATACTCTAACAAAAAGAACTTTAGAGGCGTCAAAGAAATTTTGTAATGGTAAAGTTGTTTCAATCTTAGAGGGTGGCTATGACTTAAATGCTTTAATGTCTAGCACTGAAAAACATGTAGATGCTTTAATAGAATTTAATTGAAATCAAATGAGAACAAACTAGTTAAGCTATATGAAATTATATAAAATTAAAAAATCTGATATTGATAAAAAAGGTCGAGGTCTTTACGCTACAAAAGATATTAAAGAAGGAACAAAAATCATTGATTATGTTGGAAAATTAATCACAAAAAAACAAACAGAAGAGTCGGATAAATACGACAACAGTAAACCAATTTATCTTTTTACAATTAATAACCGTTATGACCTTGATGGAGACTTTGCTTGGAATACAGCAAGATTGATAAATCATTCTTGTGATAATAATTGTGATTATGACGGTAAAGGTCTTAAAATTTGGGTAAAGGCAATTAAGGATATTAAAAAAGGCGAGGAATTTACCTGTGATTATGGATTTGGATTTGATGAAAATTACAAACAATTTCCATGCAAATGTAAATCTAAAAATTGTTGTGGCTACATTGTTAGAGCAGAATCTAGATGG
Organism: Pelagibacteraceae bacterium; assembly: GCA_008638165.1. Taxonomy (GTDB): domain Bacteria; phylum Pseudomonadota; class Alphaproteobacteria; order Pelagibacterales; family Pelagibacteraceae; genus Pelagibacter. The sequence goes on along the minus strand of VTPL01000009.1, from coordinate 9,764 downwards.
AGAATTAATAAAAAATTTGCAATGAGTAATAAAGAAAATCTAATAAAAAACTCTAGATAAAAAAAGACCATTAGCAGGTGCTGGTGGTGCACAATTCTCTCTTTTTTTTAATTTAATAATTTTTTCAAATTTTTTTATATCCCACTTTTTTTCACCTAAATATTTTAAACAACCAACCATTGATCTCACTTGTTGTTGTAGAAAAGATTGAGATTTAAATTCAATTGTAATTTTATTATTTTGATTTTTTATCTTAACTGACTTAATTGTTCTTATCGGACTTTTAGCATTACAACTTGAGGCTCTAAATGTTGAAAAATCTTTAGTTCCAATTAATTTTTTTGCTCCTCTCTTCATCTCTTTAAGATCAAGTTTTTTCATTATATGCCATCCTCTATCTTGGTTAATTACCGACGGGGCAACTCTATTATAAATAACATACTCATAAACTCTTAGTTTAGCTGAATATCGGGCATGAAAATTTTGATTTCTCTTTCTAATATTTAGAATAGCTATCATTTTATTTTTTAAAAAATGATTAATAGATTTTAAAAATTTATCTTTATCTTCAATTATATTTTTACTTTCAAAATGAGCAGATTGAGCAATTGCATGCACACCTGCATCGGTTCTACCTGAACCAATAATAATTATTTTTTCTTTTAAAAGTTTTGACAATTTATCTTGAAGAACACCTTGAATTGTTTGACCTTTTTTTTGTATTTGCCAGCCTCTATAATTTGTACCAACATACTCAATTAAGATTTGATATTTATGCATTTATTAAACTAGCACCCTTTTTAATTTGAGAGCCAAGAATAAATTCTTCTATCTTTTGAGGCTTTTTTCCCTGTCTTTGTATTTCTAATATTTTCAAAGATTGATTATCTCCACAGGCAACTTCCAAATCGTTTGTCAAAACTTCACCTATATTCCCTTGATTTTTTACTATTTCGGCTTTCAATACTTTGTATCTCTCATCTTTATAAATAAAAAATGCACCTGGTATTGGAAATAATCCATTCACTTTTCCAAGAATTTTTTTTGCATCATCGTTCCAGTTTATAAGTCCTTCAGATTTATTTATCTTTGGGGCATAGGTTGCTAATTCATGTTTTTGTTCAATAAACTTTGCTTTTCCATCTAAAATATTATTAATTTCAATTATTATTTTTTCTGATGCTAATAATGATAGTTTTTTTGAGATCTCATCAGCATTATTATTTGGGTTTAAATTAATTTTATAAACTGCACAAACAGGACCTGAATCTAATTGTTCTTCAATCTTCATAATACTTATTCCTGTTTCATTGTCTAAATTCATTATTGATCGCTGTATAGGTGCTGCCCCACGCCACTTTGGAAGAATAGATCCATGGATATTGATAAAACCTAATTTACAAATATTTAAAAATTCTTTTGGAATAATTTGACCATATGCAACTACAATTACAATATCTGGATCAACTTTTTTTAGAAATTCTAATTCCTCTTTATTGTTTTTTAAACTAGCTGGAGTTCTGCATTTAATTCCAAGCTTATCAGCTAAATCATTAATTGGAGATTTATTAACTTTTTGTCCTCTCTGCGATTTTTGGGGTGGCTGAGTATAAACAGCCTCAATAGAAAAACTGTTTTCATAAATTGATTTAAGAATAGGAACTGAAAACTCAGGTGTTCCCATAAACACAATTTTTTTTTGCATTAATTAAATAACTATCTGATTAGACTTTTGCTTTGATAGTTTTTTTATAATCATTGATTTTTTTAATTTGGACAAGTAATCAATAAATAAAATCCCTTCTAAATGATCCATCTCATGTTGAATGCATGTTGCTAACAATCCGCTTGCATGTAAAATTTGTTTCTCTCCATTATAATCTAAATATTCTACATCACATTGACTAGGTCGATCGATTTCAGCAAACTGGTTAGGCACAGACAGGCAACCTTCTTCGTAAGTTGCTTTTTCTGCATCTTTATTTTTGATTACTGGATTTACAAAATATCTTGGTTCTTTCTTCTCAGGATCTCTACCTATGTCCATAACTATTATTCTTTTGGGTACACCTATTTGAATAGCAGCAAGCCCTATACCATTAGCTGCATACATAGTATCCAGCATATCATCCATTAATTTTTGCTCGTCTTTTGTGACTTTTTCAACTGGTTTAGAAACTTGTCTTAATAATTTGTTGGGCTCTGTAAGAATAGGTTTTACTGCCATGATAGGTATATTTTAATTAATTTTTTAGACTTTTAAAGGCAGAACTTTTAATAAAATTTTATTTCGAATGTAATCGATATCTAGTTGATTTAACGCGCTAATTACAAAATATAACGTATCCTCATCCAAATTGTTAAGATCATCTTGTCCAATAACTTCAATAATTCTTAATACAACTGATCCAATTTCATTATTATTTATCATAACCTGAATATCTGTTGGCATTTCAGACTCATTAATTTCATAGAGGTCTTCATATTTTTTTGAAATCTCGATACCATCAGATTTAATTGACTCGATTAACATTATATCTTTTTTGGATAGATAATATTTCTTGTCTTTCTTAATTTTTTTTAAAAAATTATCTAAATCTTTTTCAACTTTAGATTTTGCAAAATCTCCATTAAAATAATTTACTAGTCTTGATTGATGTAAAATATCATTATTGAACTTAATATCATTTAACTCTTGCTTCTCTTCTTTTAAATTATTTGAATAAAAAGTAGTAAAGTTAGATGGTACATCGTTAGGTTCAATTTTTTCTAACATTTCTTTTAGCTCAGCATCAAATGCATTTGAATATCCATCCTTAGTAAATAGATCTTTCAAAAGTTTTATAAATTCTAATTTTTTTTCAGTATCAGACTCTAATAAAGATCTTTGATAAACTAGGGCTCTAGCTTGTATGTTCGATAGAGATTTATAAGATTCAGATGCATTTAATAATTGATTAATATTGAACTGAAATCTTTTATATAAAGAAAATAAATCTTTCTCAGAATAATTTTTGTCATGTGTTGCTTTTTCAATTAAAGAAATTTTTTCTTCTTCAGCAATATCAATCTCCTCAATGTTATATAATAAATTTGATGCTGATAAATATTTCCATATTTTTTTATCTGTATTTTTTTTAGGTTCAAAAATAAAATCTGGATTAGTTCGGTGTGCAAGGTGAAAATCTAATATGGAAGCCTCAGAAATTGCTTGTTCTGGATCTTTTGTGTACCCAAACAAATAATTGAGCTTTTTCTCAAAATATTCATCTTTAAAACCTAGCTCTTTTTTTAGGTCTAAAATTAATTGAGCTTCCTCAGCTCTACCTGCATTAATTAAACAATATAGATTAAATTTTGAAAGATAATCGTCACTGATAACTTCTGAATTCTTTAAAAATAATTCGCAAGCTTTTTCAATATTCGCTTCTGATAAATATTCATCAATTAAATATTTACTTAAATCTGGGTGCAAATTTAAGATTTGGTTTTTTATTAAATATTCCTCAATTAATTCTCTATCGTTGTTTTTAATAAGCCAATTAGATCTAATTTTTAAAAACTCTTCATTGGTAATATTTTGTTCTGGATTGTAGGCATTTGTTAATAAAATTATGTTTAATAATTCTGAAGCATCTTTAGATAATTGCATTTTATTAATATTTGAAAAAAGATACTTCAATTGATCGCCATTTGAATTTGACCACAAATCAATTTTAAGATCATAATCTTCAGGATCGTAAAGCCCGATAATTTTTATTTCTTGTGAATTTAAGTCTGAACTAACTTGGACTGTTTCAATTTCTTTTTCTGATTGAAGTTCAAAAATACTAGGTTGTGTAATCTCAGCATCACCAGAATTGGTCTCTAAATTATTTAGATTATTACTTGATGAGTTTTCTTCAATTTTATTTTGATCAATATTCCATATATCAATTGGTTCGTCTTCTGCATTAACAGTAACTGTGGTTAAAAAAATTAATAATAGAATTGATAAATATTTACTATTTAACAATTTTAAAATTTTCATTAGGGATAATTTTTTCTATTTCTTTTTTTGGGGCTGGAAAATCTATTTTACTTAAAAGAAAAATTGCTCCAAGGAATAAAACTAAAACAATACCTAATTTTATAATTAAGCCTGTAGAGCTTTTGCCTGAACTTGTATTTCTTGTAAATTGCATATAACGTTGGTTAAAATCAAATTAAGACATAATTGTGTTTTTTCAATACAGAAACTTATGAATTCAAAAGAAAATTTAGTTTTTTTAGGTATGATGGGTTCAGGAAAATCTTCAATTGGCTCATTAGTATCAAAAAAACTAAATATAAATTTTATTGATGTTGATATCGAGATCGAAAAAAAATTAGATTTAAAAATTTCTGAAATATTTGAAAATAAAGGTGAAAAATATTTTAGACAAATTGAAGAAACAGAAACATTAAAAGCTCTTAGAAATAAAAAAACTGCAATTTCTCTTGGTGGAGGTGCTTTTTTAAATAATAAAATTAAAAAAGAAGTTTTAGAAAATCATATTTCTTTTTGGTTAAATTGGGATGTTAAAACATTAGTTAACAGAATTAAGGATAGTAAAAAAAGACCTATTGCACATAAATCTTCAAAAAAAGAAATTGAGGAACTAATTGAAAAACGATCTATTATTTATTCAAAAGCTATGTATAAAATTAATTGTGAAAATCTTACAAAGAATGAAATTGTAAAAAAAATAATTAAGATTTATGAAACCTATTAAATTAAAAGTAAAAACAAATTTAGATCATTATCCAATTATAATTGGTTCAAATTTAATTAGAAATTTAAACTCATATTTAAATGAAAATTCAATTATTTTTAATCAATGCCTTTTGGTAATTGATAAAAAAGTTCCAAAAAAATTAATAAATAATATTACCAGGGCCTTAAAAAGAAAAAAAGTTTTCAAATTTAATTTTGATGCTAGTGAGAAAAACAAAAATATTAAATATGTGAATGAAATTTTAAAAATTTTACTTAATAAAAATTTTTCAAGACAAGACTGTTTAATCACAATAGGTGGTGGTATCACTGGTGATGTAGGAGGTTTTGCATCAAGTTTATTTAAAAGAGGTTTAAACTTTGTTAACATTCCAACTACACTGTTATCTCAAGTTGACTCATCCATTGGTGGTAAAACCGGAGTAAATACCAAAGAAGGTAAAAATCTTATTGGGAGCTTTTATCAACCAAAAATGGTTATCAGTGATATTGAATTTTTAAAATCATTACCAAAAAGAGAAATTATATGTGGTTATGGTGAGGTCTTTAAGCACTCATTAATACTAAACAAACAATTTTTTAAATATCTAAATATAAACTTTTCAAAAGTTTTAAATTTGAAAAGCCCTTTTATTGAAAAAGCCATTTATGAAAGTTGCAAAATTAAAAAAACAATTGTTGAAAAAGATGAAAAAGAGAAAAATTTAAGAAAAATATTAAATTTCGGTCATACTTTTGCTCATGCTTTTGAGGCTTCACTTGGATATTCAAAAAAATTAAATCATGGTGAAGCGGTAATACTTGGCATTATTACAGCTCTTGAATTTAGTCTAAGTGTAAAATTAATTAAATTTAATGAATATAATTTGATACTAAAACATGTTCTTAAAGCAGGCTTACCCTCAAATATTAATAATTATTTTTCAAAAAAAGACCTAAATAAAATTTTAAAGTTTATGTCAAAAGATAAAAAGAATATTTCAAAAAGAATAAATTTAATATTACTTAAGAAAATAGGTTCAACTGTGATCAATAATGAGTACAGCGATCTTAAAATTCGTCAATTTTTTAAAAAAAAATTAATTAATTAAGATTTGTAAAGAATGAATATATTCTTTCATTTCTTGATCTAAGATTTTATAAATTTTTTTATTACTTTCGATTCTATTTAAATCTTTTAGCTCTTTTGAGTTGATTTTAAGTTTTAAATGAAACTTTCCCTCTTGATGGCCTGAATGATTTTTATGTAAAAAAGATTTATCTTCTACTTCAATTTTTTCAATTTTAATTTCATTGATTAACTTTTTTTTTACGATTGCAATTAGATCATTTATATTCATAAATATTATTGACTATACCATGAAAAATATTTGTGACTGGAATAATTGTAATGAAATTGGTGAATATAAAGCGCCAGTTGAAAAAGATAATAGCAAAAAATATCGTATGCTATGTCTAGAACATGTAAAAGAATTTAATAAAAATTGGAATTATTTCTCAGGCATGAATGATGATCAAGTAATGGATTTTTTAAAATCTGACATGATTTGGCACAAACCAACCCAAAGTTTTAGTTCATCGGATAATTTTTTTAAGGTTTTGTGGAATAACACTCTAAGAGATGAGTTGGATAAAGATAAATTTAAAGGGGAGTTTAATCATATGAGCAAATTTAAATTTGATCATAAAGATATAAAAGCTTTTGGAATTTTAGGAGTTTCTGTTGGTTTAAAATGGCAGAAAATTCAGGAAAAATTTAAAATCCTTGTCAAAAAATTTCATCCCGATATAAATGCTGGAAACAAAAAATACGAGGAAAAACTTAAACAAATTACCTTAGCTTACACTCAGCTAAAACATACTTATAGAGAAAAAATTGACACCTAACCTAAATTCAAAACCAGATATTAAAATTTCTGTTAAACAAACTTTTGGTATCGACTCTGATATGGAAATAGAAGCTTTTTCAAAAAAAAGTGAATATGTTCCTGAAATTGATAAAACATATAAGTTTGATAGAGATACAACTCTTGCAATAATTTCGGGTTTTGCTTTTAATAAAAGAGTTTTAGTTCAAGGGTATCATGGAACTGGAAAATCAACTCACATAGAGCAAGTAGCTGCTAGATTAAATTGGCCATGCATTAGGGTAAATTTAGATAGTCATGTCAGTCGTATTGATCTTATTGGTAAAGATGCAATTGTTTTAAAAGATGGAAAACAAGTAACTCAATTTAATGAGGGTATTTTGCCATGGTCAATTCAAAATCCAGTTGCACTCGTATTTGATGAATATGATGCAGGAAGACCAGATGTGATGTTTGTAATTCAAAGAGTTTTAGAAGCAGAAGGAAATTTTACATTACTAGATAAAAATAAAGTTATTAAACAAAATAAATATTTTAGACTTTTTGCAACCTCAAACACTGTTGGCTTAGGAGATACAACTGGACTTTATCATGGGACTCAGCAAATAAACCAAGGTCAAATGGATAGATGGAATATAGTTACAACTCTAAATTATCTAAGTTTAGAAAGAGAGATGGAAATTATACTGGGTAAAAATAAAAATTTAGACAACGCAAAAGGTAAAGAAAAAATTGCAAATATGATTAAAGTTGCAGCTCTTACAAGAAAAGGGTTTATAGCTGGAGATATATCGACGGTTATGAGTCCAAGGACAGTTTTACATTGGGCTGATAATGCTGAAATATTCAAAGATACAGGGTATGCATTTAGGGTCACTTTTTTAAATAAGTGTGATGAATTGGAAAAGAACACCATTGCAGAATATTACCAAAGATGTTTTGGAGAGGATTTGCCAGAGTCTTTGCTTAATATTCAAATTTAATGAGTGACAAAGAAACAAATCTCAAAGAAAAATTAAGACAAGCTTTAGCCTCCACCATTAGAGTAATATCTGACGATCTAGAAATTAAACAAAAAAATAAAGATAATAAAAGTTCAAATAAATTTGATTTTTTTGAGCTAGATAATCTTAATAGCAAAATAGATTTTATAAAAGCAAGAGCTGAAGCAGACTCATCGGCCTTAAAAAGAAAATTTTCTAGTGATGAAATCTATAAAAAAAATCTTCCAAATAACTCAAGTTGTAAATCATTATATGCAATTGCAGAAAAAATTAGGTACGAAACGTTAGGTGGTAAAATGCTCAAAGGCATAGAAAAAAACCTAAAAGATAACTATAGCCAAATGATTAATTTAAAAAGAAAAGACCAACTTAAAACTAAAGAAGATGTGCCTGTAGCTGAAGCTTTTGAGCTTTATATGCTTAAAAATTTTTATGACATAAAATTAAACTCATTATCATCTAAAATGTTAAATTTTTGGGAACAAGAATTTGATCAATCGATAAGTAAACATATCAATTTTTTAAAGAACAACTTTGAAGATCAAAATGCGTATTGCTCTAAATTTTCTAAATTATTACAGGACATGGATATATTTCAAACTGAGGATAATGAAGAAACTAAAGAAGATAATCAGGATGAAGGTCAAGATAATCCATCTAATGATGATCAGGAAAGTGAAGCTGAAGATCAAAAAGATGAAAATAAAGAACAAGAAACTGAAGCTAGCTTAGATTCTGATTATGACATTGATGAATATAAATTAGATGAACAATTGGTTGATACAGATTCAGATAAACAAAGTTCAGAACAGGTTATTCAAAAAAAGAATATTAATGATTTAAATTTAGAATATAAAATTTATACAACAAAATTCGATGAGATTATCAAAGCAGAAAATTTGGAAAATGCGGATGAAGCAAACAAACTTAGAAAAACTTTAGATCAACAGCTAATTGGTTTTCAAGATGTTGTAACAAAACTTGCAAATAAATTACAAAGACAATTATTAGCAAAACAAAATAGAGCATGGGAATTTGATTTAGAAGAAGGGTTATTAGATAGCTCTAAACTTCCAAGAATAATTATGGATCCTTATAATTCTCTATCCTTTAAAAAGGAAAAAGATTTAGATTTTAAAGATACAATAGTAACTCTATTGATTGATAACTCAGGATCTATGAGAGGAAGACCCATAACCATTGCAGCTATTTGTGCAGACATTTTATCTAGAACTTTAGAAAGATGCTCTGTCAAAGTTGAAATTTTAGGCTTTACCACAAAAAATTGGAAAGGTGGTCAAAGTAGAGAGTTTTGGAATAAACAAGACAAACCTAAAACACCAGGAAGACTAAATGACTTAAGACATATAATCTATAAAGGTGCTGACACCCATTGGAGACAAGCAAAGAATAATCTTGGATTAATGCTAAAAGAAGGTCTGCTTAAGGAAAACATAGATGGAGAAGCGATTAATTGGGCTTTATCTAGATTGAAAAAAAGAAAAGAAGAGAGAAAAATTTTAATGGTAATCTCTGACGGAGCTCCTGTTGATGACTCAACTTTATCAGTAAACTCTGGAGATTTTTTAGAAAAACATCTAAAAAAAATGGTCAAATTTATTGAAGATAAAACTGAGATAGAAGTTTTAGCTATAGGGATTGGCCATGATGTTTCAAGATATTATAATCGGGCAATTAAGATAACAGATGTAAATGAGTTGGGAGATGTTATGATTTCTCAATTAAGTTCGTTATTTGATAGTAAAAAAAAGCTTCACTAAATATTAAATAAATCTTTATTTTTCCATTTAATTATAACCTCGGCACCACTTCTAGTTTTTGAATTTCTACAATTAACATTTGCAAAATTTTTTTCTAAAAGTGTTTTTCCGATAAAGATACCTAATCCAAGTCCAGCTCTTGATTTTTGATCACTATTAAAAGTTTTTAGATAAGGTTCACCAATTTTTGGCAATATATCGCTAGGATACCCTGGGCCATCATCTTCAATAGTAATTTCAGTAAATTCACTATCGCTTTTTAAATTTATAAAAATATTTTTTTTTGCAAATTTATTAGCATTACCTATGAAGTTTCTTAAACCATATATAATCTCAATAGACTTAATAATTTTTT
>VTPL01000043.1 GCA_008638165.1 Pelagibacteraceae bacterium | reverse complement strand
TACTTTCTTATATCTAACCATTTTGTTGAGTCAGGTGTGCCTAAATTAACTAATAAAACACCAGTCTTTCCATATTTAACATCAGGGTGATCTAAATTTAGTTTCATTTAAAATCTTTAACTGTGTTTACTAAATACTCCATCATACTAGGGTTTGTTTCAGGTAAAACTCCATGACCTAAATTAAATATATATGGATGATCCTTAAAGATTTCTAAATATTTTATTGCCTGTTTTTTTAAGTTTTCTTTATTTGTAAGTAATATTTTTGGATCTAATCCACCTTGTATAGGATAATTTATTTCTTTAACAATTTTTTTTGGGTCGGTGTCATAATCAATACTAATTACATCTGGTTTAACTATTTCACAATAATTTTTATAATTTGAAATTCCTCTTGGAAAACATATTACAGGTATATTTAAAGATTTTACATAATCAACTAGACTTAGTGTTGGAATATAAACATAGTTTGGTAAATCTTTTTCTTCTAGCAAGCCTGCCCAACTATCAAATATCTGTATTATATTAGCCCCATTTTCAATTTGGTTTTTAATATGAATTTTTAAAAATTTATCTAATAAATCTAAAATTCTATTTATTAGAAATTGATCTTTAAAAAAATCTTCTTTAATTTTTTTTTTAGGTGATTGTTTGTTTAAAATATAAACTAATAGTGTCCAAGGAGCACCAACAAAACCTATTGTATTTTTATTTTTTAATAATTCATTTTCCGAAACTTTAGAAATAGCTTTATAAACAGGAAATATTTTTTTAACAAAATCTATCTCGTCAAAAGTTGATAATTTTGTAATATCAAGATCACCTAAAATAGGTCCAAAATTTTTTTTAAATTCTACATTTTGACCAAGAGCATAAGGCAACATTAAAATATCAGAAAAAATTATTGCTGCATCTAAAGCAAATCTTCTTAGAGGTTGTAAAGTTATTTCAGATGATAGATTTTCATCTAAGCATAATTTTATAAAATCGGTATTTTTTGATCTAATTTCTCTAAATTCTGGTAAATATCTACCTGCTTGTCTCATAATCCATATAGGATTTATACTGGTATCTTTATTTAATATTACTTTGTTAATAGGAGTCATATAAATATTAATATTTTAAATTGTATTAGTATTATATCGTGTGAATTACGATAATTAATTTTTACACACTATTTTTATACTAATTATAAAATCATATTTCTTAAAAAAAGATCGATATTTATTGATAATTTAGAGAATTATTTAATTATTAAGAAAGATGTATAAGTTTATTAACATGTTTATAATTGTTAATAATTAAAGATATTTACAAAAATTTTTAACAAGCTTTAGAATGATAAAAAAACATTAAAATTATACAAATTTATAAACATTTTATACATGAGTAATACTTATCAAATATATCTTATTTCAGATTCAACTGGCGAGACTTTAGACAGAATATTTTTAGCTTTAAAGGCACAATTTAAAAATATCGAATATAAAGTCCACCCATATTCTTTTACAAGAACTCAAAATCAAATAATAAAAATTCTAGAGACAGCAAAAAAAAATGAAAATTCAATAATTCTATATACAATTGTAGATAATGGTCTTGCTAAATTTTTAGCAAATCAAAGCGAAGATAAAGGGTTACCTTGTTTTGGTGTGTTGGGAAATTTAATTTTGAGCTTTTCTAAATTATTAAACCAAAGAGCATCACATCAACCAAGCGGACAACATGTATTAAATGAAGAATATTATCAACGAATAGAAGCAATACAGTTTACCATGAGTCATGATGATGGAAATTTAGTAAATGAGGTTGGCAAATCTGACATAATTCTTTTAGGCGTTAGCAGAACAAGTAAAACACCAACTTCTATTTATTTGGCTAACAAAGGATATAAAACCTCAAACATTCCTTTGGTAAATGAAAACTCAATACCAAAAATTTTAAAAGAAAACCCCAAACTTAGTTGTGTTGTTGGATTAAATACAGAACCGCAAAGACTTGTAGACATAAGAAAAAATAGAATGAGCTCTTTAAAAGAAACAGATAACACAAAGTATACAAATATCGATAATATTCAAAAAGAAATAGATGAGGCTAAAAAAACTTTTAAAAAATATGGTTGGCCGAGCATAGATGTAACAAGAAAATCTGTTGAAGAAACAGCTGCATCAATTATTAAAATCTACGAAATTTATAGTCAAAATAATGCGTGATATTATCTTAGCTTCAAAAAGCAAAGTTAGAAAAGACATTTTAAGTACAAATGAAATTCATTGTAGGGTTGTTCCATCAAACGTAGATGAGGATAGCGTTAAAATATCCTTCACAAGGGATAAAGCTTCACCAGAAATTATATCTAAAAATTTAGCAGAATTAAAAGCAAACAAAGTAAGCGCAAAGTTTCCAAATGAATTAGTAATTGGAGCTGATAGTGTAATTGATTTAAATGGAGAGGTTATTTCTAAACCCAATAACAGAAATGAAGCACTTGAAATTTTAAAATCTTTGAATGGAAAAAAACACGATCTAATAAGTTCAGTTTGTATTTCAATGGGTGGAAATATGATTTGGAATTACACTGATAAAGCCGAACTTTTTATGAAAAAATTTACTTTAATAGAGTTGGAAGATTATCTTTCCAAAATTAGTGATGAAGCACTGTATGCTTATAATGTTTATCAAATCGAAGGTCTTGGCAAAACTTTGTTTTCTGAAATCAAAGGAGATAATGATACAATAATGGGATTGCCTGTTAAAAAAATTAAAGAATATCTAAAGAATTTTAGTTAAATGAAAAAACATTTAATTATAGGAAATCCGATATCCCACACATTATCACCCAAATTACATAATTATTGGTTTGAAAAAAACAAAATTAATGGAAAGTACGATAAAGTTTTACTTAAAGAAAATGAAATAGAATCATTAATTAAAAAAATAAAAACAAAAGAGTTACACGGTATGAATGTAACCGTGCCATATAAGCAAATTGTAATACCCCATTTAGAAAGCCTATCAGAGACCGCAAAAATAACAAACTCAGTTAATACAATTTTTAATAAAGACGGAAAAATTCATGGTGACAATACGGATGTATTCGGATTCCAAGAATCATTATCAAATAAAAATATAGATTTAAAAAATAAAGAAGTATTTATTTTTGGTGCTGGTGGAGTTGTACCATCAATAATTTTAGCACTTACTAATTTAAATATTAAAAAAATTTATTTATCAAATAGAACTTTAAAAAATGCAAATTTAATTAAAGATAAATTTAATTTTATAGAAGTTATCGAATGGGGCAAAATCATAAATTGCGATTTATTCATTAATTCAACTAGTGTTGGATTAAAAAATAATGAGAGTCTTGGATTAAACTTTGAAAATATTAAAGAAAAAAAAATTTTTTATGATGTTATATATAATCCCCCGAAGACAAGCTTTTTGTTAGAAGCAGAAAAAAAGGGTCACAAAGTTATCAATGGAAGAGATATGTTTTTATATCAAGCCCAAAAAGCCTTTAATTTATGGCATAATTTAACCCCAAATATTGATGATCAATTAATTAATTATTTATATAATGATTAGAATTGCACTTGTTGGCAGCATAGGTTCAGGAAAAACATTTATATCAAACTTATTTGGATACCCAGTTTTTAATGCAGATGAGTCTGTAAGTAAAATATATTCTAATAATAAAAAAATTTTTTATAAATTAAAAAAAAGATTACCTAAATTTTTTACAGACCCACCAATAAAAAAAGAAGAACTCATTAAAGCAATTGTAAAAAATAAAAATAGTTTAAATATAATTTCTAAAATTGTGCATCCTGAAGTAAGAAAAGATCTTCAAAAATTCATTAAAAAGCACAATAAAAAAAAGGCAATCGTATTAGATATACCACTTTTGTTGGAGAATAAACTTAACAAGAAAAAAGACGTCATTATATTTGTTAAATCTCCAAATAAAGAAGTGCTCAAAAGATTAAAAAAAAGAAAAAACTTTAATAATTTAGTTTTTCAACAATTAAAAAAAATTCAATTATCCCTGGATATAAAAAAAAAATATTCACATTATGTCATTAAAAATAATTTTAAAAAAGATTCTGTTCGTAAAAATGTTAAAGATATATTAAATAAGATTTTATAATGAAAGAAATTGTACTTGATACAGAAACAACAGGCATATCTGTTAAAGAGGGTCATAGAATAGTTGAAATTGGCTGTATTGAGCTTGATAACTTAATACCAACAAAAAATAAATTTCACTGTTACTTGAATCCTGAAAGAAAAGTTTCTGAAAAAGCATTTGAAGTTCATGGTTATTCAGATGATTTTTTGTCTAAGCAAAAAAAGTTTAAAGAGGTTGCAGAAGAATTTTTAAATTTTATTGATGGTAAAAAATTAGTTATTCATAACGCTGAATTTGATATTGCACATTTAAATCATGAATTAAAATTATTAGGTAAGAATGAATTAAAAAATGAAGTGACGGATACACTTACTTTGGCTAGAGACAAATTCCCAGGATCTCCAATAAGTCTTGATGCTTTATGTAAAAGATACAGAATTGATAATTCAAAAAGAGTTCAGCATACTGCTTTAATTGACTGCGATCTTTTAGCCAAAGTATATATCAATCTAATAGATCAAAAAGAACCAACATTAGATTTTCAAAAATTAGATGATAAGTCAGAATTTTCAAAAAAAGGAAATATTTTATATTTTAAAAAAGTAATTGAACCAACAGCTGAAGAATTAAAAAAACATAAAGAATTCTTAAAGAAAGATTTAAAGAAAAATTTTTTTAATTAAATCTTTCGTTATATAATTTATTAAAATCAATCTTTTTTTCTAATTTAATTGAGGGATGCCCTGAGTTATGGATTAAATTTAAAAAGGCATTTTCCAAATCGGGATAAATTTTTGTAGGTACATCACACAAGATTATTCGCTCAAGATCTTTCTTTTCTTTTACTTCATCCTCTACCTTTATGATGGTTGCATAAACGATCTCATAATATGATTTTTTCTCATTAGGCTCTTTATCTTCGAATTTTAATGTTGTGTTAACTTCTACTAATTTATTTTTTAAAGCTTTTGATGTGATGTCTATATTAAGTTGGTATTTTGAAATGTTATCTTTAACAAATAAAAATGTTTCTATGTCAGGAGTTTCACTTGATAGATCTTTAATATATTTTGCTAAAATTTTAAATTTTTCTGTCATCATTATCCTCTATATCTTCGTATTCACCTTCTATAAAATTTTTTCTTTTTGGTTCATTCTTTTTAAACTTATTTGAAATATTTCCAAAAATTAATTTTCTAGTAATTGGAAAAATTAATAAGAAACCCAAAAAATCAGTTGCAAAACCTGGAAGTATTAAAAGAATTGCTGCAAATGCGATGGCTGCACCTGAAATTATTTCGTATGCAGGTGTTTGGTTTTTAATGATTTGAGTAAAACCAGATCTTATGGTGTTTAAACCCTCATACTTTGCGTAGTAAATTCCAATGATTGCAGTCACAAATATTAACAAAATTGTATTAAATGCTCCAATTTGAGAGCCAATTTTTATAAATAGGTAAATTTCCAAAATAGGAATTAAAATTATAGATAATAGGACTGGGTTCATTTGTCTTTAATGTAATTGTTAGTTGAAATTAATCAACTTAGTAATTACATTTAACTCATGAGTTACAGTTTTGAATACATCGACATAATACTGCTTGCAATGATTGCTGGTTTTATTTTTTTAAGATTAAGAGGCATTTTAGGAAAAAGAACAGGTTTTGAAGGAAAAGTGCCATCTCAATTTGAAAAAGTATTAAACAATATTCAAACAGAAAAAAAAGTTACTATCAAAGAAAATTTTGATGAAGAGTCACAAAAAGAGTTTCTAAAGGGTGCAAAAATTGCTTATGAAACGATTATCACTGACTTTAGTGACAATGATAATAAACTAATAGCAAGCAAACCTTTATTAAGCAAAAAAATTCACGATCAATTTGAAGAAGCTCTAAAAGAAAGAAGCAAAAGAGGTCACTTTGCTGAAATTACATTTATCGGAATAAATTCAGCAACAATCAAAGAACATAAAAAAATAGATAAAATTTTAAATGTAACAGTTGATTTTGTTAGTGAAGTGATAACTTGCATAAAAGATAAAGATAAAAAGGTTATTTCAGGAGATCCTGAAAAAATTAAGAAAATATATGACACATGGGTATTTTCAAGAGACACAAGATCTAGCAATCCAAACTGGCAATTAGTTGATACCTTAACATAATTGAACGACAATATTTCAGATAAAGACAAAAAAGATTGGGAAAATTTTTTATCAAGTGATGAAAAATTACCAAACAAAGATCTTAAATTTAGCAAAAAAAAAATACTAAAAATAAAACACATTGATCTTCACGGTTTTACTTTAGAGCAAGCCAATAAAACTATCGAAAAGTTTATTGATGATTGTTATCAAAATAGTGTTTCAAAAATTATAGTTGTGACTGGGAAAGGACTTCATTCAAATGTTGAAAAAGACCCATATGTTTCTAAAGACCTTAGTATTTTAAAATATTCAGTTCCAGAATTTATTGAAAATAATTCAGAGTTAATGAAAAAAATTATTGAAATAAAAGATGCAGAAATAGAAGATGGTGGAGCAGGAGCCTTTTATATTTTTCTTAGAAAAAAAATTATAAAATAAATTTTGAAAGGTCTGTGTCTTTTACCAAGTTATCTAGATTATTATTTATATATTCTTTATTAATAACAATCTTTTCCCCGGCTCTATCAGTTGCTGTAAAGCTAATGTCATCT
>VTPL01000042.1 GCA_008638165.1 Pelagibacteraceae bacterium | reverse complement strand
TTAAAAGCCACTTATTAATAGTATTATTTATTTTAGTTACGGGCTGTTCATCAATACCTCAAAATACTTCCAATAGTTGTGATATATTTGATGAAAGATATCTTTGGTATAAGCACTCTAAAAAAGTTGAGCAACAATGGGGAACTCCAATTCATATTCAGTTAGCTATTATTAAAATGGAGTCGGATTTTGATTGGCTAGCAAAACCGCCAAGACAAAAACTATTTAAAGTAATCCCATTTAAAAGGCCATCAAGCTCCTTTGGTTATTCACAAGCTGTTGAGGGAACTTGGGAACAATATAAAAATGAAACAGATAATAAACTCGCTACTCGAGCACGATTTAAAGATAGTGTGGATTTTATTGGGTGGTATACAAATAAGACGAAGTCTATCTTAAATATACCTTTAAATGATGCTTTCAAGCAGTACGTAGCCTACCATGAAGGCTGGGGTAATTATAAACATTATAAAAAAAATAAAAAAGTTATTGGTTTAGCTAAGAAAGTTGAAAAACAATCTAAAATTTATAAAAATCAACTCTCCAAATGTCAAAGCTCTTTAAATAAAAATAAGTATATTATTTTTTAGATAACTGTTTATCTAATTCAATATCAATAGCATCAATTCTTTTAGTATTTTTTGCTAAAGCTAAATACATCGAAGGAGTAACATAAAGTGTAAAGAATGTAGAAATTATCATGCCACCAAAAATTGTAGCACCAACAGCAAGCCTTGATGCTTCACCTGCACCAGGCCCAATATTACCAACTATAAGTGGAAACATTGCAATCATAGTACTTAGTGAAGTCATTATAATAGGTCTAAAACGTACACTGCATGCTTCTTTAACAGCTGTTTCAATATTTTTACCTGTTGTTCTAATTTGATTAGCAAAGTCTACAATTAAAATACTATTTTTGGTTGATATCCCTATCAGAATAATAAGAGCAATTTGAGAGAAGATATTAATCGAAGTGTTTAAAAATAAAATAAACACCAGACCACCAAATATTGCTAATGGTACCGTTAATACAATAATAAATGGATGTATAAATGAGTTAAAGGTTGCTGCCATAACCAAGTAAGCCGTTAATAAAGCAAGTCCAAAAATTACAAATAACTCATTACTTGTCTCTTTAATTTCTTCAGATTTACCTTTCCATGCAATTTGATTTTCAGGTGCAACTTCAGACATAACATCTTCAAGATATGTAATTGCCTCAGTCAATGTGTAACCTTCAGATATATTTGCAGATATAGTAACTGCTCTCTGTCTATTATATCTTGCTAATTCTTTAGCTGATCCTTCCTCTTTAAATTCAACTAAATTAGCAAGAGAAATAAGTTTACCTGATGTTTCAGACCTTACAAAAATTTTTGAAATTCCATCTTTATTTCTTCTATCTGAAAGATATTGTTGAACAATAATTGGGTATTCTTTTCCAAGACGATTAAAAGTTGTTATTCTTTTTCCACCATACAATGTCTCAAGTGTTCTTCCAATTGATTGTGTTGAGACACCTAAATCTTTTGCTTTATTCTTATTGATAACTAATTTTACCTCTGGTTTATTTCGATTATAATCAGATTCTATTCTAGATAAATTTGGGTTTGATCGAAGTTTTCTAATAACATTATTTTGAATTTGTTCTAATTCCTCATAAGTATTTCCATAAATTACCATTTGGACAGGCTTATTAAAACTCGAAACTCTTATTGATTGAGGAGATATAGGAAATGCTACTGCTTGAGGTACGGTTACAATTTTTCCAATAGCTTCTCTCATTACTGTTTCAGAATCTTTACTTCTATTTTTCCAATCATCTAGTAACGCTATAATTATAAAGCTATTAAATGAGTTTGCATTACTTCCAAAACCAGGCACACGCATAATAAATCTTGAATAAGGACTATCTTCAGCTTGTAGTAATGGAATTAATCTTTTCTCAACTTCTTGAGCTTTTTCTTGAGTGTATTCAAATGAGCTTCCCTCATCAGTATAACCTATAACCAAATAAGAACCTCTATCTTCTGTTGGTAATAATTCTTTTTTTGTAAAATTAAACAAAAGTACAGATACAATTATTATTAATATAATAAATACTCCGGTAGTTTTTGTTTTGTTTATTACAACATCTAATGTTTCTTTATAAAAGTTAGCAAAACTTAAGAAAATTTTTTCAAATTTCTTAACAATTGCATTTTTTGTAGTTTTTTTTGTCAAAAATCTACTTGCCAACATTGGTGATAAAGTAAGAGCAACAAAAGAGGAAACAACAATTGAAAAAGATAAAGCAATTGCTGTTTCTCTAAAGAGAGTCCCAGAAATTCCGTCAATAAAAATCAAAGGTAAAAATACTGCAATCAAAATCAAAGTAGTTGCAATAATTGCAAAAGAAATTTGCTTAGAACCTCTATAAGCTGCAACCAATGGTGTCTCACCATTTTCTATTCTTCGATAAATTGAGTCAGTCATAATTACCGAGTCGTCTGTAATTATTCCAATTGCCAATATAAAACTTAAAAGTACAAATATATTTATTGATAATCCAAATATATAGAGACCCAAGAAAGAGGCTATTAAACTTACTGGTAATGCTATTGCAGGAACAATTACTGCTTTTAAATTTCCAAGGAACAAATAAATTATAACAACTACAAGTATAAATGCTGTAATTAATGTTTTGTAAACTTCTTCAATTGCAGCCTCAACATAATTAGCTCTATTGAAAGCAACCCTTAGATCTAATTCTTCAGGTAATGTTTTTTTAACTTCAATTATCTTTTTTTTAATATCATCAGAAAGCTCAACGGTTGATGCTCCACTTCTTGCGTAAATTCCAATTCCAACTGTTTTTAAATTTAACTGATCTCTAGTTTGGGCCTTAAATAAAGTTTTTTCTGATACCGGACCAAATTCAATGTTAGCAACATCTGATAACGTTATTACTTTGTTGCCAGATTTTTTAATTGGTAATTGTTTAATTGTATCAATGTTGTTGTAGGATTTATCAAGGTTTAGAGTTAAATCTACATTATCTGCCTCAAGGGTACCCGCAGGTAATCTAATATTTTCACTTCTTAATGAAGACTCTAATTCTTGAATAGTTAAGTCATTCGCAGCTAATTTAATAGGATCAACCCAAACCCTAATACTTAGTTCTCTAAGTCCACCAACAAGAATTCTTCCTACATTTTTAATACTAGAAAATTGGTCTACTAGATATCTTTCTGCATAGTCTCCAAGCTCTAAATCACTCCATGTCTTTGAAGAAAGTGCTAGCCACATAGTGGTTGAAAAACCTGCTGCTCTTTTTAGTATTTGTGGAGGGTCAGACTCGTCTGGTAGATTATCAACTACCCTTGCAACTCTTTCTCTAATGTCGTTTGCTGCACTATCCAAATCAATACTGGTATCAAATTCAATATTAATCGTACTTCTTCCATTTTCTGATTTAGAATCTATATTTTTAATACCCTCTGCACCCCCAATAACATCTTCCATTACCTGAGTGACTTCTTGATCAACAATTGAAGCTGCTGCTGATTTATAGTCAACTTGTACCTGCACAACAGGTGGCTGGATCCCATCTGGCAATTCTCTTACTGGTAATTTCCAAAATACAAAAAGACCAAAAATGATTAATATCAATGACATTACCCATGAAACTGCTGGTCTCTTAATACTTAATTCTGTAATGAACATTTAATTTTTTATCGGTTCGATTTTTCCTCTTGGTCTAACTTTCTTTAAACCCTCAGCAACAATTTGATCACCCTCATCAACGCCAGAAAGAATTTCAACTTTACTATCTCCTCTTAAACCAATTTCTACCTCAGTTTTGTTTGCGATATTTTCATCTGAGACAGTATAAATATATGATTTTTCACCCTCCATCATAATACTTGTATCTGGAACACTTAAAGAATCTCTCAAGTTAAATTTAACTGTAATCTCTAATAATGATCCAGACAATAATTCTAAATCTTTATTATCAATTTTAATTCTGGCTAATAAACTTCTTGTATCAGCATTTATTCTACTTGAGATAAAATCTATTTCTCCAGAAAAAACTTTATCTTTGTAACTAGATACTCTTACTTCGACAGGCAAACCTTTTCTAATGAATGGTGCGTAACTTTCTGGTACTTTAATATCTGAGAAAATGATTGAATTATCATCAAGAGTTATGATGAATATATTATCAGATACAAATATATCTTCAGTTAGACCAGTATAACCTAATACCCCATCAAACGGTGCCACAACATTTCCACTCTTAAGATTTAAAATTAAATCACCTTTTTTAACTTTATCTTTTAAATTTAATTCACCAATGACATCATTTTTTCTCACTTTAAAAGTTTCACTTTTACTTGAGATAGCAGTTCCAAAAGTTTGTAATTTTTCTGCAAACTCTTCTTTTACAACTTCAGTTACAATTATACCTGGAGGAGGTCTTTTGCTAAATTTTTTCTTAAAGTGATTTCCTATCATTGTCCTTGCAGTAATGACGATTGCAATAACAAGAAAGAAAACAGTTATAATTGTTATAATTTTTGTAGATCTTTTCATTTATGTTTGTCCATACTCTGACCATGAGCCATCGTATATAATTGGCAAATAATTATCATTTATTAAGGAATATGCTAGCGCTAAAACACAAGCGGTTACACCCGAACCACAAGAAAATACAACATTATTTGAAGATAGATTTCTTAAATTTTTATTAAAAATTTCTTTTATCTCTTTAACACTTTTAAAGGTTTTGTCTGAATTGATTAAGTAAGTAAAAGGGATGCATGTTGAGTTTTCAATGTTACCACTTCTTAAACCTGCTCTTGGTTCTTTTACCTCACCATTAAATCTTTCAATGCTTCTAGCATCAATTAAACTAAATTCTTTTTTAATAATATTTTCATTTATTTGATTTTTATCTTTAACTAAGTTTTTGAATTCTTTAGCTTTATAGTTACTTTTTGTAATTTTGGGTAACTCATTATCTATTTCACGATTTTCACCAATCCATTTTTTTAATCCACCATTTAAAATTTTTATTAATTTTGGATTATGTCCATAATAAATAAAATTATACCAGCATCTGCATGAACTAATTACATCGGAATTATCATAAATAACTATTTGGTCATCATTACTTATTCCCATATTAGATACAATTTCTTCCCATTCTTTTAAGCCCACAAGCATATGAGGAAGGTCTGTTTCTTTTTTTGAGTTTTTGTCTAAATCAAAAAAAATTGCATTGGGAATGTGTAAATTTTTATACTCATCATACCCATTTCTATTTGTTTGTGGCATATGCCATGAACAGTCAATAACTTTTAATGTTTCAAGTTTTGCTTCAAGTTCAACTGTTTCAATCAGAGACATCTTAATTTTTTTCTAAATATTTCTGATGATACTCCTCAGCTTTACAATAATTATAAATTTTAGAAATCTTTGTTACAACTCTACCAGATAGTTTTTCATTAATTTGATTTAAAACTTTTTCAGCTACTATTTTTTGATTTTCATTATCATAAAATATTTCACTTCTATACTGAGTGCCAAAATCAGGTCCTTGGGAGTTGAGTGTTGTTGGATCATGAATTTTAAAAAATATATTTAAAATATCTTCATAGGAAATTATCTCAGGATCAAATTCTAATTTAACAACTTCTGCATGATTGGTTGTTCCTGAACAAACTTCTTTGTAAGAAGTTAATGCATTAGTTCCTCCACAATACCCAACCTCAGTTTTTTTAATTCCATCAATCTTTGAGAATTTTATTTCTGGTCCCCAAAAACATCCTAAAGCTAAAACTGCTATTTCCATTGATAATAGTTAAAATTAATCTACTAATTATTATCATGCTTAGCAAAAATCAATTAGGCTTTTTGTACATGTTCTTATGCATATGTGCTTTTTCGTTTATGGATATTATTGTAAAATGGTCAGTGAATTATCCTATTGGACAAGTCATGTTTTTCAGAGGTTTTTTTGGGATAGTATTTTACTTTTTCATTATTCCAAAGAATAGGCTTCACAATTTTTACGTAACTAAAAAAGTTGGACTTCATCTTGCAAGGTGTGTCTCGGGTTCAATAGCATTAGTTGCAATTTTTATTGCACTAA
The DNA here is from genome assembly GCA_008638165.1 of Pelagibacteraceae bacterium. GTDB lineage: Bacteria > Pseudomonadota > Alphaproteobacteria > Pelagibacterales > Pelagibacteraceae > Pelagibacter. Next base: position 844 of record VTPL01000042.1, on the reverse strand, counting down.
GAAAATTGCCCTTAGCCACTGTTGTAAGTATTTCTTATGCAGCACCTATTTTTACTACAATTTTATCTATATTTTTATTAAGTGAAAAAGTGGGAATATACAGATGGCTTGCTGTTGTTGTTGGGTTTATTGGAATTTTAGTCATTACCGAACCAGGGATTTCATCTCTAAATATTTATTACATGTTCCCTATAATCTTTTGTTTAGGACTGGCTTATGTGGCAATTACTTTACGACAACTCTCAAAAACCGAACCAGTTTGGTTGATTTCTTTTTACTTTTCACTCTCAATAACAATAATAAGTTTTTTTACAATCCCAAGTGGCTGGATCATGCCTAGTTTTTATGATTTTATTTTATTATCTCTAATTGGCTTATTTGGTGGTGTTGGTAATTTATGGTTAGGTACATCATACAAATATTCTGAAGTATCTTTAGTGACACCATTAAAATATCTTAGTTTAGTTTTTGCGATAATTTTTGGGTATTTAATTTGGAACGAGATACCAACACACAAAACTTTAATTGGTTCAATTTTAGTTATTTTATCAACTATGATAATTTTTAGAAGAGAAATTTATAAAAAGAAAATTATTACTTCAAAAACAGTTCATGACTAAGACACCATTGTATTGGAAAAAAGCAAAAAAATTTTTATCTGAAAAGGATAAAACAATGCAAAAACTAATAAAAAATTATTCTGGTCCGAGCGAAACTATTTTGACTACACGAAAAGATATTTTTTTTTCACTATGCAAAAGTATAATAGGTCAACAAATTAGTGTTGCGGCAGCAAATGCTGTTTTCTTAAGATTTAAAGCTAAATGTTCAAATAAAATAAATG
>VTPL01000041.1 GCA_008638165.1 Pelagibacteraceae bacterium | reverse complement strand
TCTTGTCCTTTTTAACCAATCCTAAAGTCATAGCATTTACTAAAATATTACCGTTATACGAACTATCAAAACTTGTTTGTCCAGCAACAGTTGGAACACCCATACAATTTCCGTAACCGCCAATACCGTGAACCACACCTCTTAATAAATTTTTAGTTTTTTTATGTTGAGGTGAGCCAAAATGAATTGAATTTAAATTAGCAATAGGTCTTGCACCCATTGTAAATACATCTCTCATAATTCCACCAACCCCAGTAGCTGCACCTTGATAGGGTTCTATAAAAGAAGGGTGATTATGACTTTCAATTTTAAAAACAATTGCATCATCATCATCAATATCAATGACCCCTGCGTTTTCACCTGGTCCTTGAATAACTCTCTTACCTTTTGTTGGTAATTTTTTTAAATGTAGTCTTGAAGATTTATAAGAACAATGCTCATTCCACATTGCTGAAAAGATCCCTAATTCAGTAATATTTGGTACTCTTTTTAAAAGATCACAAATTTTCTTATACTCATCTTTCTTAAGACCATGATCTATTGCAACTTTTTCGTTAACTATCATTATTTTAAATTATTTATTAAATTATTAAAAAATTTAGAGCCATCTTCACCTGACAAACTTACATCGATCATTCGCTCAGGATGAGGCATCATCCCTAGAACATTCTTTTCTTTATTAAAAACACCTGCAATATTTTTTATTGAACCATTAGGGTTATATTGTTCTTCAATATCTCCTTGCTCATTGCAATAGTAAATAGCAATCTGATCATTATCATTTATTTCTTTTAATTGATCCTTTGAGCAAAAATAATTTCCCTCATTATGGGCAATATGGAGTTCTAAAATATCTTTATCAAGATTTCTAAAATATTTATTGTCTTTATTGTTAACTTTTACAAAAATATTTTTACAAATAAATTCTAAATATTTATTTCTTAACAAAACCCCTGGAACCAAACCTGTTTCAACTAAAATTTGAAAACCATTACATATACCCATCACCATTCCACCAGAATTTGCGAAATTGATAACAGATTGCATAATTTTTGATTTAGAGGCCATACTTCCACATCTTAAATAATCGCCATACGAAAAACCGCCAGGAAGAACTACCAAATCACTTTTTGGTAATTCAACATCATTGTGCCAAACCATTTTATTTTTGAAACCAAATTTTTTTAAAGCAACGTCCATATCTCTGTCACAATTTGAACCAGGAAATGTAATAACTGATGATTTCATTAATTATTGAGTGTCAATAATTTTATAATTTTCAATGACAAGATTTGCTAAAAGTTTTTTGCACATTTCTTCTACTTGATCCTTAGCTTTTTTTGGATCTGTTTCTTTTGTATCTATTTCAAAATATTTTCCTTGTCTAACTTCATTAATATTTTCAAATCCCATACCATTTAAAGTTTGTTGAATAACTTTTCCTTGTGGATCAAGCACATCCTTTTTAAGTGTGATGATTACTGAAATTTTCATTTACGCTTTCTTTTCACTGAAGACAATTTTGTAACATTTACTGCTGAAACGTTAGACTGCTCATGAAGTATACCAAGTCTTTTAGCTACCTCAGTATAAGCTGGAATTAGATCACCTAAATCTTTTCTAAATCTATCTTTATCAAGTTTTTTGTCGGTAATACTATCCCATAATCTGCAAGTATCAGGGCTTATTTCATCAGCCAATATTACTTCTGATTTTCCATTAGATTTATATCTTCCAAATTCTAATTTAAAATCGATTAGTTTAATACCAACACCTCTAAACATTCCGATCATAAAGTCGTTTATTCTTAAAATCATTTTTTTAACTTTTTCTATTTCTTTTTTCGTAGCCCAATCGAAAGCGTAGATATGTTCTTCAGCTATTAATGGGTCTCCTAATTTGTCATCCTTTAAACAATATTCAATTAGAGGTTCTTTTAAAACTGTACCATCTTCAATTCCTAGTCTTTTAGTAATAGAGCCAGTTGCAACATTCCTTACAACAAATTCAATTGGAATTATTTCAACTAGTTTTATTATTTGTTCTCTCATATTAAGTCTTTTAACCAGATGATTTTTAATTCCTATTTGAGATAAATTGGAAAGGATATGTTCTGAAATTCTATTGTTTAAAACACCCTTACCTTCAATTATGCTTTTTTTTTGATTATTGAAAGCGGTTGCATCATCTTTAAAATATTGAATAACTAAATTTTTATCAGTTGTAGCATAAATAATTTTAGCTTTTCCCTCGTAAAGTTTTTTACCTTTTTTCATTATTTAAATACTCTTTTAAAAATTAAATTAACGTTTTTGAAATGCTTATTATAGCTAAAAATTTCTTTTAATCTTTTTGTAGTAATTTTGCTCATAATAAATTTATCGTCTGACACTACATCAAATAAATTTAAGTTCTCAGCAAAACATTTTTTTGCGTATGTTTGAACCATTTTGTATGATTTCTCTCTACTTAGACCAGATTTAGTAAGTTCTAGCATTAATTCTTGTGAAAAAATTAATCCTTTTGTTAAATTTAAATTTTCTAACATTTTTTTTGGGTACACAATCATATTATCAAGTATGTTTGTTAATCTTACTAATGCAAAGTCAATTGTAATATTTGCATCTGGACCAATGTTTCTCTCAACACTTGAATGTGAAATATCTCTTTCATGCCATAAGGCAATATTTTCTAAGGCAGGCACTACAGCACTTCTAACCATTCTTGCTAGTCCAGTTAAATTTTCACTTAAAATTGGATTTTTTTTGTGTGGCATTGCTGAAGAACCTTTTTGATTTTTTGAAAAGAATTCTTGCAACTCATATACCTCAGTTCTTTGTAAATGCCTGATCTCAATTGCAACTCTTTCAATTGAACCTGCAATAATTCCTAAAACGGAAAAATAAAATGCATGCCTGTCTCTTGGAATAACTTGTGTTGATATAGGTTCTACTTTTAATCCTAATTTTTTTGCAACATGTTTTTCAACATTTGGGTTAATGTTTGCAAACGTTCCAACAGCACCTGAAATAGCACAAGTTGAAACTTCATTTATAGCATCAACAAGTCTTTTACGGTTCCTTTTGAATTCTTCGTAAAACGAAGCCAATTTTAATCCAAATGTAACTGGTTCAGCATGAATGCCATGACTTCTCCCCATGCAAGGAGTTAGTTTATATTTTTTAGCCTGTTTTTTTAAAACTCTTAAAATTTGATCAATATCTTTAAGGATTATTTTACCAGATTGGACCATTTGAATATTAAAACTCGTATCCAATACATCTGAAGAGGTCATTCCTTGATGTAAATATCTAGCTTTAATACCAGCTTTTTCAGTGACTGAAGTTAAAAAAGCTATGACGTCGTGTTTTACCTCAGCTTCAATTTGATGAATTCTTTTTACATTTATTCGAGCTTTTTTTCTTACTATTGAGGCTACACCTTTAGGAATTTGATTTAGTTTTTCCATTGCCTCAGCTGCTGCAACTTCAACATCTAACCAAATTTGGTATTTATTTTCTTCTGACCAAATGTCAGTGAGTTCTTTTCGAGAATATCTTTTTATCATTAATTATAAGTATGGAGGCTTAGAAAAACCTTTAGCAGATTCTGTGAATATTTCATAACCATTTTCAGTAATTCCCAGTGTATGCTCAAATTGTGCTGATAAAGATTTGTCTTTTGTAACTGCTGTCCATCCATCATTTAACATTTTAACAGGAAATTTTCCTGCATTAATCATTGGCTCGATTGTAAAAGTCATTCCAGGTCTTAATTCCATTCCACTATTTTTACTACCATAGTGAAGTATATTTGGTGGTTCATGAAATGTTGTGCTAATGCCATGACCACAAAAATCTCTTACAACTGAAAAACCTTTTTCTTCAACAAATGATTGTATTTCATAACCAATATCTCCAAGTCTTATCCCAGGTTTCAAAATCTTTATTGCCCTCATCATAGACTCATAAGTTGTATCAATTAGATTATTTAATTTTACCGAAGTATTGCCTATAGAAAACATTCTACTTGTATCTCCATAATGCTCATCAACAATAGCTGTTACATCCACATTAATTGCATCACCATCTCTTAAAATTCTATCAGAAGGAATTCCATGACAAACAACATGATTTAGAGATGTGCATAAAGATTTTGTAAACCCTCTATAATAAAGTGGAGCAGAATATCCTCCGTGGTCTCTTATAAATTCATACCCAAGTTTATCAATGTAATCAGTTGAGACACCTTCTTTAATATTAGCGGTAAGCATATCCAAAGTTTGTGCTGCTAGTTTTCCAGCAACTCTCATTTTTTCAAATTTTTCTTTATAATCAGACATCAATAATTTTTAGTTTTTTATCTATATAAATTTTTTTAGAGCTTATATTACATCTATAAGCAAGGAAGTTAACACCAGCTTTTTTAGCTAGCAAATAATTATTGTAATAATTGATATCAATGTCTTTAGCTATTTTAAATTCTTCCATATTTTGAATTTGAACTAAGAATAATAAATAAGCTTTAAATCCTTTTTTTAGAGCATCTATGAGTGTTAATAAATGTTTTGAACCACGTTCTGTTACAGCATCAGGAAATTCAGCAGTTTTTTTATCTCTAAATAGAGTAACATTTTTAACCTCTAGAAAGCTTTTTTGTTTATTTTTTTCTATAAGAAAATCAAATCTAGTTTCTTTATTAAAAAACACCTCAGGCTTAATTAAATCACTATCTTTAAGTTCTTTTATTAGATTATTTTTCAAAGCATGGTGTGTTATTTTATTTGCAATATGGGTATTAACACCAACTAAGTTTTTTCTTGTTTTTATAATTTCTAATCCATATTTTAGTTTTCTCTTTGGATCATTGTTAGGAAGTAAATAAACTTCGTTACCCTCATCTAATAAGCCGTGCATTGATCCAGTATTTGGGCAATGTGCAGTAACAATCTCTTTATTTATTTTTATGTCTGCAAAAAAACGTTTATATCGTTTGATTAGTTTGCCTTTTACTAGAGGCTTGGAAAATTCCATCTATAGATTATACATTTTATGTGAATAAAAACATAAAAGTTAATGCCGCAATTTTAATTATTGGCAATGAAATTCTTTCGGGTAGAACTCAAGATACTAATACTTCAACGCTAGCTATATGGCTAAATTCTATTGGTGTAAAAGTTGGGGAAGTTAGGGTAATTCCTGATATTGAAAAAACAATTATAGATACCGTAAACTTATTAAGAAAAAATTATAATTATGTTTTTACAACAGGTGGAATAGGGCCCACTCATGATGATATAACTGCACAATCTATTTCAAAAGCATTTGATCTTAAATATGAAATTCATAAAGAAGCATTTAAAATTTTAGAAGCATATTACAAACCAGGTGAATTTAATGAAGGGAGACAAAAAATGACCTGGATGCCAAGTAATGCAAATTTAATTTTAAATCCTACAAGTGGCGCACCAGGTTTTAATGTTGAAAATGTTTTTTGCTTACCAGGAGTTCCTTCAATTTTAAAATCTATGTTGGGTGGATTAAAAAATAAAATTATTGGTGGAGAGCCAATAAAAAGTCTTACAATAAGCTTAAGAACAGTTGAAAGTGAAATAGCAGAGTCGTTAACAAAAGTTCAAGATGACAATAATGAAGTTGAAATTGGCAGTTATCCTTTTTTTCAAGCGGGTAAATTAGGAGTTTCAATTGTAGTAAGATCTGAAGATCAATCTAAAATTGATCAATGTAATTTACAAATTTTAAAATTTGTTAAAGAAAAAAAAATAGAAATTGTTGAACGATAAATGCTTTATTTTGCATACGGAAGTAATCTCAATCATTTTCAAATGAAAAAGAGATGTAAAGACAGTGTATTTTTAAAAAAAATAAATTTAAAAGATTTTAAATTAACATTTAGAAGCAAATACAGAGCTGCTGATATTGAATATAAAAAAGGTTCTTTAGTACCAGGTGGCATGTTTGAAATTTCAAAAAGTGATGAAAAAAAACTTGATGTGTATGAGGATTATCCAATTCTATATAAAAAATATTATTTTAATTATCAAAAAAAACAAATCATGACTTACACAATGGTTAAGAAAACTTCTTTTATGTTTCCAACTGAAAGATATTTAAATGTTATCAAAAAAGGATATAAGGATTGCAATCTCGACGAAAAATATCTAAAAAAAGCTTTAATGCCCTCGTGGTGAAATTGGTAGACACAAAGGACTTAAAATCCTTGCCGCTTGCGGAGTGCCAGTTCGAGTCTGGCCGAGGGCACCACTTATAATGAATAAAGTTCAAATTATTTCTGATAAAAATAAAAAGTCTCAAAAAATAAAATTACAAATATTAAAACTCATAGAAAAAGCTAAGTATAAAAATTTAAATACTATTATAGTTGTTGGTGGCGATGGTTTTATGCTTCAAACATTAAAGAAAAATATAGATAACAATAAATATTTTTATGGTGTCAATTCAGGAAATTATGGATTCTTGATGAATAAATTTACTCCAAAAAATTTGATTAAAAATTTATCAAACTCAAGAATGATTTCAATTTCTCCTTTAGAAATGACTGTAAAATCAAATTCAAAAGTTAATAAAAAGTTTTTAGCAATAAATGAGGTATCTATATTAAGACAAAGTAGACAAGCAGCATCATTAACTATTCAACATGGGTCAAGATCAATTATAAAAAATTTAGTTTCAGATGGTGTTTTAGTTTCAACACCTGCAGGAAGTACTGCTTACAACTTGTCAGTTCATGGCCCTATATTAAGTCTTAATTCTAAAAAATTATCTATTGCACCTATAAGTCCTTTTAGACCAAGAAGATGGAAGGGTAAGGTTGTTAGTAATAAATCAAAAATAACAATAAAAAATTTAAATCCTGTAAAGCGACCTATTAGTGCTGTAGCTGACAATATAGAAGTTAGGAATGCAAAAAATATTATTATTAAAACAAATCAAAAAATTAAATTTAATTTGCTTTAT
>VTPL01000040.1 GCA_008638165.1 Pelagibacteraceae bacterium | reverse complement strand
TGTTAAGGTTATAATTATTATACTCAAAATGAGAACATTTAAGATAACGATTCGGCCATGTTTTAGTCTATTTTTGTTCTTTAACAGCAACAATATCTAGTAGTTAAAAAAAAAGATATACCAATCGTAGATATGACAAAAAACAAAATTACAGCTGTTCTTGGTCCAACTAATACCGGTAAAACTCACTTGGCAATAGATACTATGCTTTCATTTGAAAGTGGAATGATAGGCTTTCCTCTAAGGTTGCTAGCAAGAGAAGTGTACGACAAAGTAATTAAAAAAATTAGCTTAGATAAAGTTGCCTTAATTACAGGTGAAGAAAAAATAATTCCCTCAAATGCAAAATATTTTTTATGCACTGTTGAGTCTATGCCAATTGATAAAGATTTAGAATTTGTTGGTGTTGATGAGATTCAAATGTGCGCTGATCATGAACGAGGACATATCTTTACGGATCGATTGTTAAATATGAGGGGCACTAAATTAACAATGCTGATGGGATCAAACACTATCAAAAAAATTATTTCTAGATTAGATGATGATATCGAGTTTATTAATCGCGAAAGGTTATCAAAACTTACATATGCAGGTCATAAAAAAATTTCAAGAATTAACAGAAAAACTGCAATAATTGCATTTTCAGCAGAGGAAGTTTATGCAATTGCTGAACTAATAAGAAGACAGAAGGGTGGAGCTGCAATTGTAATGGGTTCATTGAGCCCAAAAACAAGAAACGCACAAGTAGAATTATACCAATCAGGAGACGTAGACTTTTTAGTTGCAACGGATGCTATTGGTATGGGTATCAATATGGATCTAGATTATGTTTATTTTTCAAATTTAAAGAAGTTTGATGGTAAAAAATTAAGAAAACTTAATTTATCTGAAATAGGACAAATTGCAGGAAGAGCTGGTAGATATCTAAACGATGGTAGTTTTGGAATTACAGGTGATTGTAAAGAAATAAATGCAGAAGATGTTGATTTATTAGAGAATCATAAATTTGAAGAAATCAGAACTTTATTTTGGAGAAATTCAAATCTTAATTTTAATAATCCACATAGTTTAATAAAATCTTTAGAAGAAAAACCTCAAAGAGAGTGGTTAAGAAAAATTCATGAATGTGAAGATGAAAAAGCTTTAAAATTTTTTTTAAGAGATAAAAATCTTGAAAATATAAATTTTGATAGCAAAACACTTAATTTATTATGGGAATGTTGTCAGATACCAGATTTTGTTAAAAAAACTTATGGAAATCATTATGAAGTAATCGAAAATGTATTTAAATTTTTATCTAGCAGTAAAGGCAAAATAACTAATGAATTTATGAGATTGCAGCTAATGAAACTAGATAAATTGGATGGAAATGTAGATTCTTTGTCAAATAGAATTGCAAATGTAAGAACTTGGTCTTATGTTTCAAATAAAAATAATTGGATTGAAAATCAAGAATATTGGATAGAAAAAACTAAACTATTAGAAGATAGGCTTTCAGACAGACTTCATGAAGAACTTACAAAAACTTTTATTGATAAAAGAGCTAGTATTCTCGCAAGAGGGCTAAAACAGGATATGGAATTTAAAACTGAGATATTAGAAAATAACGATGTCAAAATAGATGATCAATTTATCGGAAAAATTAATGGATTAAAACTTGAGCTTGATCTCAAAAAAGGTGCTCTTGAAACTGACATAAAGTCTTTAAAAAAAGCTGCAAGACAATCCATAGGGCCAGAATTAGAAAAAAGAATTCAAAACATAATTGATACTGGGTTAATTGAACTTAAAGATGATTTCAAGATTTATTGGAACAACTTTGTAATAGCAAAACTAACATCAGGTCATGATTATTTGAGCCCAAATTTTGATTTGGTTGTTGATGATATTCTTGAACAAGACCAAAAACAAAAACTAAGTTTATTTATTAAAAAATGGTTAAAAAATAAAATAGATACAGTTTTACAAAGCTTAATAGATTTAAAAAATCTTAAAGAAAAAAATTCTTCAATAAAAGCATTAGCCTATCAGTTATATGAAAATAATGGTGTATTAAAAAGAGAGAATGTTTCGGAATTTTTAAAAAGCTTAGAGCAAAGTGATAGAAAAATTTTAAGAGATTTAGGTGTTAAGTTTGGCAGATATCATGTCTTTTTACATAAATTGATTAAACCAGAGCCTGTTACTATTAGAACTATGTTATGGAAAAATTATCATCAAAAATATTTTAAACTTAAACCGCCAACCTTTGGATTAAATTTTATTGATGACTCAGATAATAGAAATAAAAATTTTATGTTGCTATGTGGTTTTGAAAAATTTGATAATTTTTTCGTTCGAATTGACATTTTGGAAAGATTATTCATGCTGATAATTAATTCAGGTTCTGAAGAGAATAAAGAAATAAAACTAGTCCCAGAAATGCTTAATCTTTTAGGATGCAGTAAAGATAACTTTAAAAAGTTGATCATAAAAATGAATTACAAAGTAACAGAAAAAAATGATGAAGTATTTTTTAGATATTTTCCTAAGAAGAAATTTAAAAAAACGAATGAGCAAAAAACTAAAAAAGAAAATCCATTTGGTGTGTTAAAAAATTTAAACTTTAATTAAAAAATGTTTTTCAATAAAAAGAATAAAGAAGAAAATACATCTAATTTAGTAAAGATTGCTGCTTTACTTATTCATACTGCTAAAATAGATCAAAATTATTCTATTGAAGAAGAGGAAATAATAAAAAAAACACTAGTCAGTCTAGGGGCAGAACAAAATGATTTAGATAATTTAATCACAAAAGCAAGTAAGTCTGAAGAAAATGCAAACCAAATACTAGATTTTACTAGAGAAATTAAAAATCTTGAGGAGATGGATAAAATTAAGATTGTAAAATCACTATGGAAAATAATTTACTCAAATAAAGACGCTGATATTTATGAAACAAATTTAATGAGAAGACTTGCGGGGTTGCTTTATATTGATAATACCGTAATGGGAAATATTAAAGAAGAGATCAAAAAAGAATATTTATAATGACCTACATCGTAAATGATAAATGTATAAAATGTAAATTAATGGATTGTGTCGAAGTCTGTCCTGTTGATTGCTTTTATGAAGGTAAAAATATGCTTGTAATTAAACCGGATGAGTGTATAGATTGTGGCGTTTGCGAGCCTGAATGTCCAGTCGATGCCATTACAGCAGATACTGAACCGGGTAGTGAAAAATGGTTAGAGATCAATAAAAAATACTCTGAAATCTGGCCCAACATAAGTGAAAAAAAAGATCCACCACCGGATCATGAAAAATTTAAAAATGAGCAAAATAAGTTTGACAAATATTTTAAAGAAAACCTTTAAAAAACAACCTCCTAAAAAAAAAACTAAAAAAGTAATTAAAAAGGTACCAAAAAAAATTACTAAAGTTAAAAAAGTTTTATCAAAAAAAGTTACTAAAAAAGTATCAGCTAAAACAAAAAAAATTGAGAATAAAAAAGTTGTTAATAATGTTGCTGAAACTACTGAAGTTAAAACAGACAATTTACGAATTTCAAAAAGCAATGAAGTAAAACCTGAAATCAAAAAAGTTAAAAAACAGGATACTGAAAAAAAAGAATATAAAGTTAAAGATTATGTTGTTTATCCAAAACATGGTGTTGGCCAAATTACAGAGTTTAAGAAAATTAATATTGGCGGGATTGATGTAGAGACTTATGTAATTAAGTTCGAAAAAGATAAGGCTAATGGAATGGTTCCAGTTAATAAACAATCACACCTCAGACCACTAGCTACAATCAACCAGGTTAATAAATGTATCTCGATTTTAAAAAGTAAACCAAAAATTAAAAGATCCATGTGGAGCAGAAGAGCTCAAGAATATGAGGCTAAAATATCCTCAGGAAAAATATATGAGCTAGCTGAAGTGGTAAGAGATTTGAATAAAGGTGACGATCTTATGGTCGACCAATCTTATAGTGAAAGACAATTATTTGAAAAAGCATATGAAAGAATCTTATCTGAATTCCAAATCGTACTTGGAGTTTCTTTAGAAGATACACAAAAAAAATTAGATAAAGCGCTTAAAAGAAATTTAGGTGGTACCCCACAACCTGTAACGGCAGCACCAAAATCTGCAACCGCAGAATTACCAACAGAAGAGCCGATTGGGGATACTGACGAAACTGAAGATCCTATTGAAGAATAAAAAAAAACGCCTCTCACACAAAATGTAATGAGAAGCGTTTTTTGTAAAGATTACTAAGTGACTATCTTCTTCTTCTTTTAGCCTTCTTCGCTTTTTTAGCTTTTTTCTTAGTTTTCTTTGCCGCTTTTTTTCTTTTCTTAGGCATCTTTAGCTCCCTTATTTAGTTAAACGAATCAATTGATTCGTTGTTAACTTATTTTTATTTTTTTAAACAAGTTATGTCAATTCTTTAATTAAAAATGAAAAAGTGAAAAATAAAATCTAAAAATTTTTAAAATTAAAATTAATTTTCTTTATTAAAAAAGTTAATGATTATGCGTTAAATAACTTATTAATTTTGTTTTTATTTATAAAGATCTTCTAATTCTTTTTTATATTCTTGAATTATTTTAAATCTTTTTAGTTTTAATGTTGGTGTCATAAATCCATTTTCAATTGAAAATTGATTATTAATAATTATAAATTTTTTTATTTTTTCTATTTTAGTTAATTCTTTATTTATTTTTTCTATTTCTTCTTGAATTATTTTATAATCGGTATCTTTAAAATTATTATTCAATACTATTAGTGCAACTAGAAAAGGTTTGTTATCTCCGTAAACCAATGCTTGTTCTATAAATTCTATTTTAGTTAATTCACTTTCTATTTTAACTGGTGAAATATTGTCTCCTCCTGGAGTAATTAGAATATCTTTCTTTCTATCTGTGATTTTAAGGTACCCATTTTCAATGGTTCCTATATCACCTGTAAACAACCATCCATTTTGAATAACTTTGTCTGTCTCTGTTGGATTGTTCCAATAACCTAACATTACATTTTCACCCTTTACTAATATCTCACCATCTTCTGCAATCATTACTTCATTCCCTTTAAATGGTGGGCCAACAGTTTCTATTCTAATATCATCAATTGGATTACAACTAACGACAGGTGAGGTTTCGGTTAAACCATAACCTTGTAAAGTTGGGAGTCCAATTGAATTTAAAAAAACTCCAACTTCATAGTCTAAAGCACCCCCTCCAGATATAAATGCTTTTAAATTTCCACCAAATTGAGATTTGATTTTTTTTCTAACCAATTTATTACAAATATAATTTATAAATTTTTCATAAATTGATAATTTTTCTTTTAAAAAATATTTTCTTCCAATTCGTGTGGTTGAATTAACTAATAACTTTTTTACACCTGTTGCTTTTTGGAATGTTGAAGATATTTTTTGATATAAATTTTGATAGAATCTTGGCACAGCTGTCATGATATCCGGGTTACAATCATTCATATTTTTAATAAGTTTATCTATACTTTCAGCATAAAAAATTTTTGCACCTACAGCAATTTGAACAAACTGAACTGTATGTTCATACGAGTGCGATAATGGTAACCAAGTAAGAAATTTAGGTTTGGTAGTTATAATTTCTTTAAGTAGTTTTGTTGAACCTTCACAGTTATTTAAAATACCTCCATGACTTAACATCACGCCTTTGGGATTTCCTTGAGTACCAGATGTATAAATTATACATGAAATATCTTTTCTCCTTAGTCCAATTTCTTTGAAATTTTTTTCTTGCTTATAAGTTTTATTAAAAATTTCTTCTATGAATGTAACATTTTTATCTTTTATGTTTTCAAAGCTTATAACTTTTTTAATAAAAGAATGTTTTTTAATTATGGTGTTAATTTTTTTTAACTGTGTAGCATCAGAAACTATAATGACTGAGGGTTTGCAATCATTAATCAAAAACTCATAGTCTCTTTCAACATAGGTTGTATAAGCAGGAACGGTTATTCCTTTTGAAAGCATAATAGATAAATCTGAAATTAACCATTCAGGTCTATTTTCTGAGATTAACAAACACCTATCATTGGTGGTGATATATTGATCAAGAAATAGTGATAAATTTTGAATTGCATCAAATGTTTGTTTCCAAGTGAAATTTGAATTTTCATTTTTTAATGATTGCAAAAAAATTTCATTTTTGTTTTCAAGTTGATATCGATCAAAAAATAGCTCTAGAAGATTATTATAACTCTCTAATTTCATAATTTATGGTGGGCGAAGAGAGAATCGAACTCTCACTTCTTGCGAAACACGATTTTGAGTCGTGCGCGTCTACCAGTTCCGCCATTCGCCCTAATTTAAAAAATATTATTTAAATAGTATAAGAACTAAAATTATATTAAAAAACAAAAAAATGTTTACTCAGCTTTATAATAAATGTCTCAAGTTAGCTGCTCATAAAAATTCAAACTATTTTTTAGGCGCTATTTCTTTTATTGAGAGTTCTTTTTTTCCTATTCCTCCAGACGTTATGATTGCGCCTATGGCAATTGCAAAAAAACAGGAATTTTTGAAAATTTTTTTAATTGCAACAATTTTTTCAGTTCTAGGTGGAATTTTTGGATATTTAATCGGTGCATTTTTTTTTGATTTTGCAATGAGTATCGTGGAGTTTTATAATTACCAACAAAAAGTAACTGATATAAAAAATGCTCTAGCTGAAGGATCTGGTTTTTATACCTGGTTAGCTATTTTATTTTTAGCAGGATTTACACCGCTGCCTTATAAAGTGTTCACAATTACAAGCGGCCTAATTGGCTTTAATTTAATAGTTTTTGTTTTTATAAGTTTAATTTCAAGAGGTCTTAGATTTTTTATAGTCTCCTATCTTTCATCAAAGTTTGGTGATGCTTTTACAGATTATATGAATAAGCATGGCCACAAATGGTTCACTATAATTGGCATCATTGTGGTAATTGTTGGTGCAATCATTTATTTGCTAAGAAAGTTTTATGGTTGATCTAGGAAAAAAAAGTTATTTACAAATTTTATTTTTTTTAAGTTTCTTAATTTTGATATCAGCGTTA
>VTPL01000039.1 GCA_008638165.1 Pelagibacteraceae bacterium | reverse complement strand
AAGATGAAGTAATAAATAAAATGAATGATAATAAATATGGATTATCTTCAGGGGTATATACTTCAAACTTTGCTAGAGGACATAGAATGTCTAAGGCTATAAGAGCTGGAATAGTGTTTATTAATACCTATAGATTAATCTCTCCAATGGCTCCTTTTGGTGGAATTAAAGATAGTGGTTATGGAAAAGAAGCAGGAATTGAGTCTATAAAGGATTATACTAGAATTAAAACTATTTGGTCTAATACTTCTGAAAAGCCTATGTCAGACCCATTTACAATGGGTTAAACTAATGACAACAAAACATTATTTTTTAGTATTACTGATCATGGCAATCTTTGGGAGTGCTTATCCAGTAGGCAAACTTATTCTTAATACTTCTCTTCCTCCAATGCTAATGGCATCAATTAGAATGGGAATTGTTTTTTTATGCTTAATTCCTTTTTGGAGATTTAAAATTCCTGAAAAAAAATATTTTCTACCTTTGTTGGGCTTTTCACTATCCATGGGTGCAGGTGTATTCACTTTTATGAATCTGGCTCTTCAAAAAGCTTCGATTGTATCCCCTATAATAATTGGAGCTCAACTAGCTGTTCCATTTGCCATTATCATTAGCTCAATATTTATTAATGAAAAAATTAGTTTTAATAAATGGATTTTAGTTGTGATGGCTTTTGTTGGGATAATAATTATTGGTTATGATCCTAATCTTAAAGATGAAAAATTGGCATTACTTTATACTGCATTAATGTCTTTGTGTTATGCGCTTGCACAAGTTTTTTCAAGACATTTAAAAGAGCTTGATGTTAAGTTAACCAATGCATTCATGGGACTAGCAGGTTTTTTAACTTTAATAATTATATCTATGGTGTTTGAAGGAAAGACTATTTTTCATTTAAACAATATAAATATAACAACTTGGATGCTAATTTTTCATAGCGCAATAATAATTTCTTTAGTTGCACATATGTCTATGTTTTATCTTTACAAATTTTATTCAGTTGGAAATGTAATGCCTTTTTATACTTTGTTTCCAATTTTCGGGATATTTCAAACATTCTTAATTTTTAATGAAATCCCACCTCTATTAACATTTATAGGTGGTGCTATAGTGCTTTCCTCAGTATTTTTCTTACAAAAAATAAGATAATTTTGTCATTGAATAATTTTATTATTCGTCTTTAAATCCCTTTTTTAATATTTAAAAAATAACTACATAAAAAAGGAAGTATAATGAAAAAAATATTAACAGCTGCCACTATTTTTGCTTTGAGCTTAGGAGCAAATGCAATGGCAGGTTCACATAGTAAGACAATTAAAATGGGAATCATTTTAGGTTTTACTGGTCCGATCGAATCTTTAACACCAGCAATGGCTGCTTCAGCAGAGCTTGCTTTTAAAGAAGCGTCAGATTCAGGATCGTTATTAAATGGATCAAAAATTGAAGTAGTAAGAGCAGACTCAACTTGTGTTGATTCAGCTGCAGCTACTGCTGCTGCTGAGGGAGTAATTTCTCAAGGTGTAGCTGCAATTATGGGTGCTGATTGTTCAGGTGTTACAGGTGCAATTGCTTCAAATGTTGCTGTACCAAATGGTGTAGTAATGATTTCACCATCAGCAACTTCACCAGGTTTAACAACTTTAGATGATAATGGTTATTTTTTTAGAACTGCTCCATCAGATGCAAGAGGTGGACAAATTCTAGCTGATATCACTAAAGATAGAAAAATTAAAAGTGTAGCAATCAGTTATACGAATAATGACTATGGAAAAGGACTAGCAGATGTTTATGAAGCTGCAGTAAAAGCTCATGGTATTAAAGTAACTACAGTTGCTGCTCATGAAGATGGTAAAGCAGACTATTCATCAGAAGTTGCTACTTTAGCTTCTGCAGGTGGTGATGCTGTTGCAGTAATTGGTTACCTTGATCAAGGTGGAAAAGGTATTATTCAAGCTTCTCTAGACTCAGGTGCGTTTGATAGATTTATTTTATCAGATGGTATGATTGGTCAATCTTTAGTTGATGCATTTGGGAAAGATTTAAGAAAATCTTTTGGATCAATGCCTGGTTCAACTGGAAAAGGTGCTGGTGTTTTTGCTGATGTAGCAAGCGCAGCTGGCATTGATAGTTCTGGGCCTTATACTTCTGAGTCATATGATGCGGCAGCATTAATTGTACTTGCTATGCAGGCTGGTAATTCTGCTGATAGAGCTTCTATTGCAAAAAACATAATGGATGTTGCAAACGGTCCTGGTACAAAAATTTATCCAGGTGAGTTAAAAAAAGGTTTAGATTTATTAGCTCAAGGTAAAAAAGTTGACTACGAGGGTGCAACTGGAGTTACTTTTACTGACGTTGGTGAAGCTGAAGGTTCTTTCTTAGAACAAGAAGTTAAAGGCGGAAAATTTAAAACTAAAAAACAAAGATAATAATATCTTAAATTTTAAAACCCCAGCAAATTGGTTTGCTGGGGTTTTTTGTTAAATAATATATTTATCAGCAAGATAAATTACTAGCCCCAATGCAATACCTAATAAAACATATCTCATAGTTTTTTATTTTATTTCTATTTTTTCTGGAAGTATACCTTTCGGTCTGTATCTCATAATCAATAAAAGACCTAATCCCATCAATAAAAATCTAAAATAAGGAACACTTTCAATTAAATGTAATTTAAAAACATTTCCATCGTCTAAACCTGACGTAAATAAATTTATCAAATATAAAGAAATTGGAGCAGCTTCAATCCATAAAAACCATACTGCAAAACCACCTAAAACAGCTCCAAAATTATTTCCACTTCCACCTACAATGACCATAACCCAAATTAAAAATGTATATCTCATTGGCTGGTAACTACCTGGTGTAAATAATCCATCTTGAGTAACCAACATTGCTCCAGCTATTCCAACAATAGCAGAGCCTAATACAAAAATAAATAAATGGTGTTTAACAACATTTTTACCCATAGCATTAGCTGCCTCTTCATTATCTCTAATTGCTCTCATCATTCTTCCCCATGGTGAGTACAATGCTTTTTGAGTAAATATTAATAACAAAATGACAACTATTAAAAATAAACCTGAATAACAAAGCTTTACAAATACAGATGAACCTTCGATAACTAATTGGTTTAGAGCTTGTTGTCTTTCAGTTAGATCAGAAATTAAATTTAATTTT
This sequence comes from Pelagibacteraceae bacterium, assembly GCA_008638165.1. Lineage (GTDB taxonomy): Bacteria > Pseudomonadota > Alphaproteobacteria > Pelagibacterales > Pelagibacteraceae > Pelagibacter. The sequence continues at coordinate 4,010 of VTPL01000039.1, read as the reverse complement.
CCAGAATTAAATTTTTCAACTAAATTTATAAACCACTCTTTAGCTTGAAGATCTACCTCATAAGGTGCAGGCCTTTTAAGACCTATGACATTTTTTACTCCTCTAGTTAACCAATCTTCATGTTTAATTATAGCAATTACAATCTCAGAAATTAATAGTGTAGCAATTGCAAGATAATCGGCTCTTAAACCAAGGGCTACTTTACCAACGATAAAAGCAAGTCCACCTGCAAAAACTGCTCCAACTATCCAAGAAAATATTATTGGTAAACCAAAACCACCTAAAAAACCTGTTGATGCTGGGTTGGTTGCTTCAATAGCCTCAATTCCAGGCGCTGCAGTAACTCTTATTGCTATAATTCCACCAACTATTATTCCAATAATTGAATATGTTCTAATTTGACTTTTTTCATAATTTTTTAAAATAAATCTTACGACTAATATCATTACGATGATTAGCCATAGACACATTAAAATATCAAAACCACCTGCACGCCAAGCCTCTTGAACTGGATCAACAGAAATTAAAACTGCAGCGAGACCTCCAAGTGCTGTGTATCCCATAATTCCAAAGTTTATGAGGCCAGCATAACCCCATTGCATGTTCGCGCCTATTGTCATAACTGCTGATATCAGACATAAATTAAATATTGATAACGCAACATTCCAAGATTGAAAAAAGCCAACTAAAATTATTAAACCCATCATGATTGCATAGGCATAAATAACGTTTAAATTTCTTATCATAATACTTTTCCTTTAAAAATCCCAGATGGTCTATATAGGAGCACTAATACTAATATCGAAAACGAAACTGCAAATTTATAATCTGTCGATAATAACTGAACCAAGCTTTCTGGCTCCATACTCGCTGGCAACACATACATGAAAAACTTTTTATATGCATATGTTAGAAATATTTCAGAAAAAGCTATCACATATCCACCTAAAAACGCTCCAAAAGGATTACCAATACCACCAACAATAGCTGCAGCAAAAATAGGAAGCATGTTATTAAAATAAGTAAAAGGTTTGAAGCTCTTATCAAGTCCGTACAAAACACCACCAATTGTTGCAAGTATTCCTGCAATGATCCAAGTAATCATAACTATTCTTTTAGGATCTATCCCAGATAAAAGTGCAAGGTCCTCATTATCAGAATAAGCTTTCATACTTTTTCCTGTCTTAGTTTTATTCAAAAACCAAAAAAGAATTGAAACTAAAACAACTGTTATAAAAATTGTCATAACTTGTGTAGATTTTAGAGCTAATCCTTCATTTAAACCTGTCATCTCTTTGAATTCACCTGCTTTAATTAAAAATCTTTCTCCATCAAAAAATCTTCTATCATCAGGACCAATTATAATTCTAACTACTGCTTGAGTTACAAACATTACTCCAATACTTACCATTGCTAGCATAACTGGAGGACTTTTATTAAATCGATAATATTTGAAAACAAATTTATCAATAACTAGCATGTATAAAATCATACATATTACTGCAAAAGGAATAGCCAAAAGTGCAGTTGGTAAAACTCCTAATGAAATACCTAATGATTGAAAATACCATGTAAACAAAATTGCTATCATGGTTCCAAAAGACATCATGTCTCCAGTTGCAAAATTAGCAAATCTTAAAATTCCATAAATTAGTGTCACAAAAATTGCTCCAAGAGCTAGTTGTGAACCATATGTTAAAGCTGGAATAAATATGTAGTTCAGCAGAAGTATGATTGCGTTTAAAAAATCCATATTAACCACCTAAAAAAGATTTTCTTACCTCTGGATTATTTAATAATTCTTGACCAGTTCCTGAATATCTATTTTCACCAGTCACAAGCACATATCCACGATCTGAAATATTTAAAGCCTGCTTAGCATTTTGCTCAACCATCAATATAGCAACATTTGTTCTTTTTACTTTTACAATATGGTCAAATAATTCATCCATGACTATTGGTGAAACTCCTGCGGTAGGTTCGTCCAACATTAAAACGGAAGGTCTAATCATTAAAGCGCGACCTAACGCAACCTGTTGTCTTTGGCCTCCTGATAGTTCTCCAACTAATTGATTTCTTTTTTCTCTAAGTATTGGAAACAAAGAATAAATTTCATCAATAATAGATCTATAATCATCTAATACTAAGAAAGCTCCCATCTCTAGATTTTCTTCTACTGTCATACCTGCAAATACATTTTTAGTTTGAGGAACAAATGATATTCCCTCTTTAACTCTATCCTGTGGTGACAGTTTGGTAATATCTTTTCCATCTATTTTTATTGATCCTGACTTTAAGTTTAATAAACCAAGCATGGCTTTCATTGCAGTAGATTTTCCAGCTCCATTAGGACCTAATATTGAAACGATCTCTCCCCTTTCAACTTTTACAGAACAAGAATTAATGATGTCCGGTCCATTACCATACCCTCCTGTCATATTTTCCCCCTCAAAATAAGCCATTAATTTTCCTTTAATTTTGAACCTCTACCTAAATAACTTTCTATTACTTTTTCATCTTTTTTTGCATCTTCTACTTTACCTTCAAATAAAACAGAGCCTTCAGCCATCACAATTACTGGATCACACAATCTTCCTATAAAATCCATATCATGTTCTATCATGCAAAATGTATATCCTTTTTCTTTATTCAGCTTATCAATAGCAGTTCCTAGATCTTTTAATAATGTTCTATTAACGCCTGCACCTACCTCATCTAACAAAACAAGTTTTGCGTCAACCATCATAGTTCTACCAAGCTCAAGTAATTTTTTTTGACCACCAGATAAATTTCCAGCGAGTTCATTAGTTAAATGACCAAGGTTTAAAAATTCGACAACTTCTTTTGCTTTTTCTTTAACTTTTTGTTCCTCTGTCTTTATAAGATTTGGTTTTAAAAAATTATTTATTAAATTTTCTCCAGACTGATCAGCCGGGACCATCATAAGGTTCTCTAAGACTGAAAGATTACTGAATTCATGTGCAATTTGAAATGTTCTAAGTAAACCTTTTGAAAATAATTCGTAAGAAGGCACATTAGTAATATCTTCATTATCAAAGATAACATTTCCTGATGAAGATTTTAAATTACCCGCTATTAAATTAAACAGTGTAGTTTTACCAGAGCCATTGGGTCCTATAATTCCTGTAATACTACCTTTTTTAATCGATATAGAACAATCTGAAACCGCAGCTAACCCTCCAAAATTTTTTGATAAATTTTTAATTTCTAAGATGTTATGCTGCACTTTATTTGTCTAATCTTTTATGAATACTATTAAGAGTACTTACTACTGATTTATAAACATCTTTTTTAATCATCTCTTTTAAACCTTGCTCATTTAAACCCTTAGGTGTTTGAGACTCTTTAATTAACAATTTTAAATCTTTAGTCGAATTTATAACTGCATCCTTTGATAATGCTAAAAATAATGAAGTCACATATTTTTGTGCATCTAATTTTTTTACACCTTTTTTATTAAGCCAAACACTAATCGTATCTAACATGTTATAATAAGATGCCATCAAACCAGAAGTAGACCAGAAATTAATTGATAATTTTTCATTTTTAATTTCAACGGTTGATCCCAATTTATTAAAAAAGGCTTTAACTTTTTTGTTAGGTGGACAAATCGGAACTGGACCTTCTTTTAATGAAATTGGAGGTAAAGGAATTGCCCTTACAATATCTATCTTTTTTTTGATCATTTTTTTCAATTGAGACAAAGTTATTGTGGATATGAAGCTAATAACCTTTTGATTTGATCGAAATTTTAAATCTTTAATAATCTTTTCACCCACTGTAGGGGTAACTGACAAAAATACCCAATCAGAATTATTAATTATCTCCTGATTGTTTTTTGCTATTTTTATTTTCTTAAATTTTTTTTTAAGATTATTCGCAATTTTTTTATTTCTTGGAGATACAATGATATTTTTGTAAATTATTGATGAATTACAAATGCCGGTAATTACAGATGATGCTATTTTGCCTGTTCCTATAAAGCCTAA
>VTPL01000038.1 GCA_008638165.1 Pelagibacteraceae bacterium | reverse complement strand
TTTATCTGTTCTTTTAAATAAAAAGAATTGATAAAAATTTTCTTCACACCAACTTGTTTAATAAGGTTTATACAATGCTCCAATAATGTAAGATCTTTTATTTTTAAAAGAGGCTTTGGAGTTTTTAAGGTAATTGGATTTAACCTTTTGCCAAACCCTGCACATAATATTAAAGCAGTATTTATTTTCATTTATTTTTTTTCAAAACTTTAAGTAAATTGTTCAAATCTTTAAAAATATCATTTTGAGAACGAAGTTTTATTAATTTCCAAGCATAAGGAATTAATTTAAGGTATTTTTTTTTATTATCTCTAACAGCCAATCTTGTAAAAATTCCTATAATTTTTAAATTCCTTAATACTGAAATAATTTCAAAATCATTTTTAAAAGATTTCTTATTTAATTTCTTTTGTGTTTTTAGATAAAAATTATAGATTTTTTTTTTCAACTCAACTGAAGTTTCAAATCGAACATCGTCAATTAAAGATGCTAAATCATAAGCTTTATTTCCTATCAAAGCATCCTGGCTATCGATTACTCCAATACCATTTTTTACCATCATTAGATTGGAAATATGAAAATCCCTATGAACAAAGGTATCATTTTTTTGATGAATTTTTTTAGCTAAATTTTTTACAATTTTATAAAATAAATTTTTAAATTTTTTTTGCTCTGATTTTTTTAATTTCTTATCAATATACCATTCGGTAAACAGTTTGGCCTCTTCCACTAAAATTTTAGGTGTGTATTTTGGAATTTTATATATTTGATTTTTAAAATTAATTATCTTTTTCTGAGATACTGATTGAATTCTATTCAACAGATTAATTATATTTTTATAGATACTAATTTTATTAATTTTTTTCTTATTAAAAAGTTTGAAGACAGTCTCATCTCCAAAATCTTGAATTTCTATATAATTTTTTGAGTAATTTTCAGATAATAATTTTGGTGCAGTAATATTATTCTTTATTAAAATTTTATTAATAGAGTCATAATTTAATAAATTCAACTTCTTATCTTTTTTTGAATAAACAATTATGGATGAACTTTTGCTGTCTTTCTTTCTATAGAAAACTCTGGATGATGCATCCCCTTTAAGTTTTTTTAATTTTTTTAAAAAATTCATTTATTCTGTAATTTTGACATGTCTATTTTCAAAATTATTTTCATATTCAAAATATAATTTAGTTACTTTTTTTGGCACTTCTTTTATTATTTGAGGCCATTCTATAAATACAATTTCATCTTTATTATCTTCAAATAAATTTAGATCATTTAATTCATCAGCCACTTTTAACCTATAAAGATCATAATGTTTTACTAGTAAGTCACCTATGTGATATTCGTTCATTATATTAAATGTAGGACTTGTTACTTCGGTATTGCTTTCATTAAATTTAAGTTGCAAGTTATTAATAAGATATTTAACAAAAGTTGTTTTACCAACACCCATTTCACCAAATAAAAAAAAGATATCTCCTTTTTTAATTTTTTGACTTAGATTTTTTGTGAACTGTTCTAATTTTTCTTCGGTTGAAATATCTATTTTACTACTTTTAGTAGCGATATGCATCTGGCTTGAATGGACCTTCTGTTCCAACACTTATATAGTCTGCTTGTTCTTTAGATAGTTTAGTAAGTTTTGCCCCAACTTTGTTTAAATGAAGCATTGCTACTTTTTCATCTAAATGTTTTGGAAGCACATAAACCTTGTTTTCATATTTTTCATGGTTATTCCAAAGCTCTATCTGTGCAATGACTTGATTGGTAAAGGAGGCACTCATTACAAAACTTGGGTGACCAGTAGCACATCCTAAGTTTACTAATCTTCCTTCAGCTAGTAATATTATTCTTTTTCCACTTGGTAATTCTATTTCATGAACTTGTGGTTTTACTTCAGACCATTTGTAATTTCTTAAAGCTTCAACTTGAATTTCATTATCGAAATGTCCAATGTTACATAAAATTGCTCTGTCTTTCATATTTCTCATGTGATCAGCTGTAACAATGTCTTTATTTCCTGTTGCGGTAACCACGATATCTGCTTTATCAATAGCTTCATCCATTAGCACAACTTCGTAGCCTTCCATTGCAGCTTGTAGGGCGCATATTGGATCTGCTTCAGTTACCAATACTCTTGCACCACTTTGTCTTAAAGATGCTGCACTCCCTTTTCCTACATCACCAAAACCAGCAACTATTGCAACTTTGCCTGACATCATTACATCTGTTGCTCTTCTAATTCCATCTACTAAACTTTCTCTGCAGCCATATAAGTTATCAAATTTTGATTTTGTAACAGAGTCATTAACGTTAATTGCAGGAACCATTAACGTCTTATTTTTTTCCATTTTATTAAGAGCTTTTATTCCTGTAGTTGTTTCCTCTGAAACACCTTTAACCTCTTTAAGCAATTCCTTGTAATCGTTATGCATCATAGCTGTTAAATCACCACCATCATCCAATAGCATGTTTGGTTTCCAATCTTTTTTTCCTTCGATTGTTTGTTTAATGCACCAAATATATTCTTCTTCGGTTTCACCTTTCCATGCATAAACTGGTATTCCTGCTTTTGCTATTGCAGCTGCAGCATGGTCTTGAGTTGAAAAAATATTGCAAGATGACCATCTAACATCAGCGCCTAAATAGACTAAAGTTTCTATCAATACAGCAGTCTGGATTGTCATGTGAAGACAACCAATAATTCTTGCTCCTTTTAATGGTTTTTTTTCTCCATATTCCTCTCTTAATGCCATTAGTCCAGGCATTTCACTTTCTGCTATTGAAATCTCTTTTCTTCCAAATTCTGCTTGAGAAATATCTTTTACTTTAAAATCTTCCATGGTGGCGCTTCTAGCAATATTATTTTATTTAATCAATAAAACTTTAAGCTTTAGAAAATATAATTTCTAAATTTGCTCCTCTTTTATCTGTTCTATTTAAAGCATTTATAGAAGCATTATGAAGATCAGTTAAATTTTTTACAATATTTAGACCTAAACCAGAATGTTGGCCAAATTTATCAGGTCTATTACTGTAAAATCTTTGAAATATTTTTGATGTATCTCTCTCTTTAAATCCTGGACCTTCATCAAGTATGTTAATGACTATTTGTTTTTCTAAATTTTTTGAAATTTTAATATCAATATTTTTGTTATCATCACTAAATGAAATCGCATTGTCTAAAAGGTTTGCAATAATCTGTTCAATTCTATTTTCTATTCCATTAATTACATAACTTTTATTTCCATCATTTAAAAAAGAAATATTAATGCCTCTTTTAGCTTGATAAATGTTATTATAATCATCAACTACTGACTTAATAATTGGAATTAAATCAATTTTTTTGAATTTTTCCTTACTTAGTGCAACTTCGTCTTTCAATATTTGTGAATAATCAGTGATTAATCTCTCAATTCTTTGAACATCATGACTTAAAATATTTATTAATTTTAATCTTTCATCTGCGTCTTTAGTATCATTTAAAATTTCTGAAGCACTTTTTAGTGAGGCCAAAGGATTGCGAATTTCATGAACAAGATCTGTAGAAAAATTCTCAGCATGAGAAATTCTTTTTTGAAGTTCTAAAGTCATATCATCAAGAGATTTAGACAATAAGCCTAGCTCATCATTTCTTGACTTTAGGTTGTCAATATTAATTTTTTTGTGTTCTTTATTTTTTATCTTGTTTGTATAATTAACTAAATTTTGAATAGGCTTTAAAAAATATCTATTGAGCACAAAAGAAAATATCAAAATTACAATCCCAACTGCAAATGCAGTTCTTAAGATAAAAGTTTTTCTCTCATCAATTGCTGCCCTTACATCATTAGCATTTTCAGTGATTGCTATATAGCCAATGTTCACATCATCTCTAAAAACATTTTTTATTGTTGTTAATTTAAAATTATTAAATTCTTGCTGAGTAAAGGTAAAAGGTATTCCAAAATTTTTTGAACCTGCGTAATTAAAGAGAATATCTTGCAACGATACTAGATTGTCATTACCAATATTTATATTTTTATTTTCGGTAATTTCTCTGCTTTTTTCCTCATTTAAAATTTCTAATTCTACTATATCTAATCTGGTTGAAAATGATCTTGGATCAAGGTCAAGAGTATCCGTATCGCCAACTAAATTTAACTGATTATCAAAAAAAATTACTCTATCAAGACTTTGAAAAATAAATCTTGTAGAAAATAAAAACTTCCTAATATCTTCTTCATTAAAATCAATTTCCAATCTATCTAAATTATCAACAGTATTATTAATAATCTTAATATGATTAGAGGATTTGTTTTTTATCAAATTTGGCTGAATATTTTTTAGATATAAAAATGTGAATAAGCCTATAACTGAAAAAAAAATTAAATTTATAAATAGGAATTTTTTTAAAATTGATAGATTTTTTAAAAGATAATTAAACATTAACTAACATTCCATCTATATCCACTTCCATATCTAGTTTCTATAGCTGAAAAATCAGGATCAACTTTTTTGAATTTTTTTCTAATTCTCTTAACATGACTATCAATAGTTCTATCCTCAATATCTGTATCCTCTCTGTAAGCTATATCCATGAGCTGAGCTCTTTCTTTTATAATGCCTGGTCTTTTAGCTAATTCTTTTACTATTAAAAATTCTGTTGTAGTTAATTTATCAGGTAATTGATGGCCATTCCATTCACATTCTAGTTGGGATGGATCTAGTTTTAATTTTCCATGAGCAATAATATTTTTATTTTCCTCTATAACTGTATCTACATCTTTTTTTCTAAGCTGAACTCTAATTCTTTCAATTAAAACCTTAATAGAAAAACCTCCTGATTTTTTTATAAAATCATCAGCACCAAGTTTAAGTCCCAAAAGTTCATCTACTTCATCATCTTTTGAAGTTAAAAATATTACTGGCATTGAAGTTTTTTTTCTTAATTTTTTTAATAATTCTTCACCATCCATTTTTGGCATTTTAATATCTATTACTGCAAGATCTGGTGGTGTTCTTGTCAGCCCGATTAAAGCACTTTCTCCATCAATATATGTTTGAACTTTAAAACCTTCTTTTTCTAAAGCGATACTTAAGCTGGTAAGAATATTTCGATCATCATCAACAAGAGCAATAGTTTGTTTGTGCATATAGTATTTTAAAATTACTAAATTGTTCTAATTTGGGCAATTAATTAAATTAATGTAATTCGCCCCAATTATTTCCACTATTAATATCTACAGTAAGTGGGATTGAAAATGAATGATAATCGCTATTTGCAACACTGATCATTTCATCTTTAATGATCTTCATCATTTTTTTAATTTCACTTTTTTTAACTTCAAAAATTAATTCATCATGTATTTGAAGTAGCATTTTTGATTTAATAGATTTTTCTTCCTCTAATTTTTTATCAATTCTAATCATTGCAAGACGCATAATCTCAGATGCTGATCCCTGAATAGGAGCATTAATTGCAGCTCTTTCCTGAAAATTTCTTACGTTGAAATTTTTATCATTTATAGAATTAAAGTGAGATCTTCTTCCAAAAATATTATTTACATATCCACTTTTTCTACAAAACTTAATTGTATTATCCATATAAATTTTAATTTCTGGAAATTTTGCAAAATAAGCATTTAAGAATTCTTCTGCTTCATAATTTGAAACATTAATTTGCTTTGCTAGACCGTACTGTGAAATTCCATAAATGATCCCAAAGTTTATAGCTTTTGCTTTTCTTCTTTGGTCCTTATCTACTTTTTTAATATCGATGTTAAATATTTGGCTTGCAGTTAATGAATGAATATCCTCATTATTTTTAAATGCTTTTTTTAACTCTTTTACATCTGCTAAATCAGCCAAGATCCTCATTTCTATTTGATTATAATCTGCAGAGATTAGAACATTATCTTTTTCAGCAATAAATGCTTTTCTGATGTCCCTACCATCCTCAGTTTTAATTGGAATATTTTGTAAATTTGGATCACTTGATGCTAACCGCCCTGTTGTTGTTGCGGCTAATAGAAAAGAAGTATGTACTCTTTTAGTGTTGGGATTTAAATGTTCTGGTAAAGAGTCTGAATAAGTATTTTTTAATTTCGATAATTGCCTCCAATCTAAAACTAATTTTGCAAATTCATGGCCTTTAAATGCCAAATCCTCTAAAACTGAAGCGCTAGTTGCAAAACTTCCTTTTTTCGTTTTTTTCAATCCTGCTATTTTTAAATCATTATAAATAATCTCACCAAGTTGTTTGGGTGATGCAATATTAAATTCTTTTTTTGAAATTTTAAAAATTTCTTTTTGAATTTTTTCTATTTTTTTTTCAAACTTTAATGACAATGTATTTAAAAATTTGTTATCAACTTTAATGCCTTCAATTTCCATAAAAGCTAAAATTTTAATCAATGGCTTTTCAAAAATTTCATAAATATTGTTTAATTTTTCGGATTTAAGACTTTTATAAAATTTTTTATAAAGTCTATAAGTTACATCTGCATCTTCAGCGGCGTAATCTTTGGCTTTATCTATTTCTACTTCACTAAAATTAATTTCCTTTTTGCCTGTCCCAACAAGTTCTTTAAATTTAATGGGTTTATGATTTAAATGAATTTCTGATAGCGTATCCATATTATGTCTATTTTTTCCAGCATCCAATACATAAGACATTAGCATGGTGTCTTCCATGGAATTAAGAATAATCCCATTCATATAAAAAATTATAAAATCAAATTTTATATTTTGACCAATTTTTTTAATACTTGGGTCTTCTAAAAGTGGCTTAATTTTTTTTAAAACATCTTTTTTATTCAAACATCTTTTAGATTTGTGACCAACTGGGATATAGCAAGCCTTACCAATTTTTGTGCTTAAAGAAATTCCAACTAAATTTGCCTGATGAGGATCTAAAGAATCTGTTTCAGTATCAACTGCTATCTCTCCAATTTCCTCTGCCTCGTTTATCCATTCATCAATTTCATTTAAATTTTGTATTAAATGGTAATTTTTATTATTTATTGGCTCTGCACCTTTTATATTTTCTTTTTTTTCATTCTTCGGAATTAAATTTGGCTCTCCATATGCAGAAATCACTGAACTTAATAATCGATTAAATTCCATTTCTCTAAGGAATTCATAGAGTTTATCTTTGTCTATCTCTTTCAATTTGAATTCGCTAAGCTCTCTGTCTACAGGTGCATCATGTTTTAAAGTTACAAGCTCTTTACTTATTAATGCCTTGTCTTTATTTTCAATTAAAGTCTCTCTTCTTTTATTTTGTTTAATTTCATGAGTAGATTTTAAAAGTTTATCCAAAGTTCCATATTTATTTATTAGCTCTGCAGCTGTTTTAACTCCTATACCTGGAACACCTGGCACATTATCGCTACTATCTCCAGCTAAAGCCTGAACATCTATAACCTTGCTAGCATCTACACCAAACTTTTTAAAAACATCCTCTTCATTGATAAATTTATTTTTCATAGGATCAAAAATTCGAACATCTTTTTTATAGAGTTGCATTAAATCTTTATCAGATGAAACAATAGTTACTTTTGCTCCTGCCTTTAAAATTTGATCAACATATGTGGCTATTAGATCATCTGCCTCATAGTTTAAAAGGTCTACGGATGGTAAATTAAAAGCTAATACTGATTTTCGTATGTATTCAAACTGTGGTGCGAGATCATCTGGCGCTTCTGCTCTATTGGCCTTGTAATCACTATAAATTTCATTTCTAAAAGTTTTTCTAGCTGAGTCAAAAATTAC
>VTPL01000037.1 GCA_008638165.1 Pelagibacteraceae bacterium | reverse complement strand
AATGAATTAACACTTCATGCAAGTGAACACAAATTAGATAGTGAGAGACACGATGTAGATATGGGAAATGTATCTGTTCCTCATTTTGGAGTACATCTATCTAGAAAAGATTTTGATGCCCTTAAACAAAGACTTAAGGACAATGGTACAAAATATTATGATGAGCCATATTTAAGATTTAAGGGTACTAAATATGAGCAAGAAACTTTTTTTGTAAAAGATCCTAATGAAAACATTTTAGAGATTAAAACTCTAACTGCTAATCCTGAATAGTTTTTATATTAAATAATCCTTAAATCCGTATATAAAATCCTTAATGGAATATTTACTATTAGGGTTTTTAACTAGTTTAAGTTTAATACTAGCTATTGGTGCTCAAAATATTTTTGTCATAGAACAAGGTCTTAAGAAACAATATATTTTTATAGTTTGTTTAATATGTTCAGTTTCTGATGGAATATTAATTTTTCTAGGATTATTTCTTTTTCATTATTTTAACCAATATTTTAATCCCACTGTTGAATTAATATTCAACATTTTATTATTAATTTTTCTTATTCATTTCATTTACTCAAAAATTAAATCAAGAAATAATACAATGGATTTTAATCAATCAATTAAAGAGATACCTCTTAAAAGTATTGTTTTTAAAACATTGGGTTTTACTTATCTAAATCCTCACGTGTATTCAGACACAGTTTTTTTCTTAGGTAATTTTTCAAAAAATTTTTTAACTTTTGAGAAAATTAAATTTGGAGTAGGGGCATCTTTAGCCTCTTTCTTATTTTTTTTCTTAATTGGTTATATGGCTAAATATTTTTCAAAATATGCAAATAATGAAAAAATATGGAAATACATTAACTACTCTATAATAACCTTTATGAGTATTTTGGTTTTATATATTTTTTTTAGTATAATTTAGACTTTACAAGACATATCTTGTCCACAACATAAAGGTGATTTTATCTTTCCATGATCCTCTGGACATTTAGATATTTGAACTTCTGTTCCATCATCTAATTTAAGCATATCATTTACTAAAGGCTTATCACATTTTCCACATGTTGCGTTTACGGACATACCACATTTTGAACATTCATAAGTTGCCATTTGATTCTCCTTTTATTGACTATAGCCGTATTTTTTTAATCTTACATCCCCAGTTCTTGCATGCGCTTCCATACCTTCGTATCTTGATATTCTAGCAGCTGCAGCACCTACAAGTTCAGTAGATTCTTTAGTCATTCTTTGGAAACTTAATGTTTTAATAAATTTTCCAACAAACAATCCACCTGTGTATCTTCCTGCTCCCTTAGTTGGCAAGATGTGGTTAGTTCCAGAACATTTGTCACCATAAGCAACAGTTGTTTCTTCACCAACAAATAGTGAACCATAATTTGTTAGTCTCTCATGGAACCATTTTAAATTTTCAGTTTGAACTTCTAAGTGTTCAGGAGCATATTCATCACTGATTTTAACCATTTCTTCATCAGTATCACAAAGTATAACTTCACCATAATCTCTCCAAGCGGCATCTGCATTAGTTCTTGGAACTTCAGGAAGTTCTGCAATTAATTCTGGAACTCTTTTCATTACTTTTTCAGCAAGCTCTTTACTAGTTGTATATAACCAACAAGGAGAGTTATAGCCATGTTCAGCTTGTCCAACTAAGTCAACAGCTACAATCTCAGGATCTGCTTTAGCATCTGCAATAATTCCAATTTCAGTTGGACCTGCAAATAAATCAATTCCAACTTTTCCAAATAAAATTCTTTTAGCTTCAGCAACAAATTGATTACCAGGGCCCACAATAATATCTGCAGGAGGGTTGTTAAATAACCCATTAGTCATTGCTGCAATTGCAGGCACACCACCCAAGTTAAGAATTACATCCGCACCACATAAATCTGCAGTATAAACTATTGTTGGATGTGCTCCGACACCTTCTTTTGGAGGGCTACATGCAATAATATTTTTAACACCTGCAACTTTAGCTGTAGTTACACTCATTACAGCTGAAGCAATGTGAGCATATCTTCCACCTGGGATATAGCATCCAGCTGTGTTAACTGGCACTAGTTTTTGACCAGCATATAAGCCATCTGATAGTTCTACTTCAAAATCTTGTCCGTAATTCTTTAATTGAGCTTCAGCAAATTTTCTAACTCGATCGAATGAAAATTGAATATCATCTTTAGTTTTTTGATCTAAAGTTTTTTTAATTTCTTCAATTCTTTCTTTTGAAACAACAATTTCACCATCATATTTATCAAACTTTTTAGTTAAATCGATACAACCTTGTTCTTTTGAAGTTTCTAGATCTTTTAACAAATCCTGAACAATTCCAGTTGTTTTAGTATCATCTGTTGATGACGTTTTAGGTGATTTTTTTAAATATGTAATAGCCATTATATTGTTCCTCTTAAATAATTTTGAAAAGTCTTAATAGATTAAAAGAGACTATATTTCAATGTGTAATTAAAAATATACTCTGTAGAAAAAATTTACACTTACTACACACAAAATAGTTACTAGCAAATATAGGCTAATATAATCAATTGGCTTCATTATTTAATCTAAAGCAACAACTGCCGCAGCAATAGATGCAAGTCTTGCTTGTGCTTCATCTGATCGACTTGTGATAACCACTGGAACTTTACCACCAACCACAACTCCAGCAGCGCAAGCTCCACAAAAATAAATCATCATTTTTACTAAGCTATTTCCTGTTTCAACACTAGGAACAAGTAACACATCAGCAATTCCTGCCACTTCATTTTTAATACCTTTAATTGCTGCTGATTTTTTTGAAACACAATTATCAAATGCTAAAGGACCAAAAACGTCTGCATCTAAATTTTCTTCTTTTGCAAGTTTAGTAATTTCTGCTGCATCTTTAGAACTTGGAACACTATCTAAAACTTCTTCTGTTGCAGACAATATAGCTATTTTTGGTCTTTCAATTTCAATTCGTTTTGAAAAATTAATTACATTTTTTAGGATATGCATTTTAGTTTTTACGTTTGGCAAAACATTAAGTGCACCATCTGTAATAATTAACGGTTTGTCATTTTTACCAACTGTCATATGCCAAATATGACTTAATCTAGTTTTACCAAGTAAATCATATTCTCTTTTTAAAATTTCTTTCATTAATACGTCAGTATGAATATGACCTTTAACTATAATTTTTACTATTCCATCTGAAGCTAATTTTGCAGCAATTGCTGCTGTATTATTTTCAACTGGCTCATGAATAATTTCAAAATTAGAAATATCCCATTTTAAATCTTGGGCACATTTATTAATTTCTTCTTTATTTCCAATAAAAATTGGTTCAATTAAATTTTCATTAACAGCATCTTGAACAGAAAGCATTGGCAGGGGTTTACCTGCATTAACGACCGCAACTTTTACTCCTTTTTTTTTATGAGCAAAGTCCAAGAGATTATTAGGACAGACTATTTCTTTGTTTGAAAGCATTTCGTATAAATATAATTTTTTATTAAAAGAACAATGAATTAAATCAATAATATGGTTTTTATTTGTTTATTTTAATAAGATTTCTAAATCTTTTTTTATAATTTCAGGAATATTAATCTCTTTTTTTGAATTCTCTTTAAATCGTTTAAATTTATTTTGACCAGGATACATAATTTCTTTCACACCTTTTATTTTAGGTAAATTTTTAATTGTTCTAATGTTTTCTTTTATTCTTTGATTGTAATTTTTTTGAAATAGATTTGCTTTAAACGTTATAAACAAATGTCCAATATTTTGTGGTCCTGAAAAATCATCAAATGGGTCTTTAACTTTTCCAGCATGATTTCCACCAGTTAAAGTTCCACTTAAAATATCAACCATCCAGGCAAGACCAGATCCTCTAAAACCTGCTATAGGCAATTGAACACCAGCTAAAGCTTTTTTTGCATCCACAGTTGGATTTCCATACTTATCTAACGCAACACCCTCAGGAATTTTTTGATTATTTCTTGCTGCAACTCTTATCTTTCCTCTATTAATCATTGATATTGATGTATCTAAAATAAAAGGGATTTTAGATCCAGTGGGTGTTCCAAAACAAATTGGATTTGTACCAAACAAACTTTTTAAAGCTCCATGGGGTGCTACTGCTGGAGGTGCATTAGTATAAATCATTGTGATCAGATTTTTTTTTACTGCTTGCTCTGCGTAATAACCAGATAAACCATAATGCCCACTATTTTTTACTGCAACTAAACCAATCCCAGTTTTTTTTGCATTATCAATTGCTTTTTTAATCCCAATATCCGCTGCAACAAAACCAATACTATCATTTGCATCAATATGAGAAATTGATTGAGAAATTTTTTTTATTTTTATTTTTGGTTTTGGATTAATTACTTTTTTGCTTATTCGATCACAATACATCTTAAGTCTTGATAATCCATGCCCATAAGCTCCAACAAGTTCAGCATTAATCAAAGCTTCAGCAGATATTGCTGCATGACTATCACTTAAGCCATGTTTTTTAAAAATTTTAATAACTAATTTTTTTAATTGGGGAGTTTTCAAATTAACCTTTTCCACGCCACGGTATATATTTATCAATCAGCTTTCGAAGTGTGACATCAAAAAGCAAACCAAGCATACCCATGATAAAAATTGTGATCCAAATTACTTCATATTGAAAATATTTTTTAGCAACATTTTCAACAAATCCAATACCAGTGGTTCCTGCTAAAAATTCTGCTGCAACTAAAGTTCCCCAACACATACCAACTGCAACTCTAATACCTGTTAATATTTCAGGTAATGAATTAGGGAAAATTACATATCTTAAAATTTGTTTTTTAGATGCGCCTAATGAATGGGCCGCATGAATTTTTGACAATTGTGTACCAGATGCACCAGCTCTAGCTGATATAATCATGATGGATAAAGAGACCATGAAAAGTAGGAAAATTTTTCCTGAGTTATCAATACCAAGCACAGAAATAATTAATGGCGCCCAAGCTAGAGGTGGTACTGGTCTATAAAGTTCAATTAAAGGATCGAAAAATCCTTTAGCAAATCTATTAAGACCCATAAATAATCCTAATGGAACACCAATTATTATTCCAAAGATTAATCCCAATAACACTCTTAAGAACGAGTCCCAGATGTGTCCGTATGGAACAGGAACTTTAAATAAACTAAAGTCACCGGTCACAACTTTTAAAACATTTCCTTTGAAATTTTGCACAACAACACCATCTTTAGTGTGAATAGGGTACTCACCTGGTATGATATCTGCAATCCAATCAGGTAAAATAAAACCAATCATTTGACTAACATCAATCAATTGGATCCATAGAAGAGGAACATCTTTATAACCCACACTTGGTTTTGACATTAAAACAAATTTATTAAATGTATCAGAAGGTTTTGGCAGCCATCTACCAGAACCTTGTTCTGAACAACTTTGTCCACTAGCTACAATTGTTCCAGCAGGAAATAAAAATATATCAACTAATCTTAAACCACCTTGGATTTCATTTTTGGTATTATCAAAATTTACAACTGCTTTTTGTAAATCATCAAGAGCATTGGGTGGATAAATACTTGCAAATTCTATACGTCTTGCAATTTTAACTATATTTTTTGCATATTCAGATGCAACTTCTTCACTATCACTTAGTTCATCTCTATAAATTTTAATCTGGTCTTTAATCTCTTTAATCTGATTTTTAAATTGAGAATTGTGATTTCTTAGTTTGAAAAACTCTTCACTTATTAAACTTATTTCTTCTGCTGCTGCATGAAATTTTAAACCTTTATCAGTTGAAGGTATTAACGGTACCTCAAGAGTATTTTCAATAGATCCAGATCCAGCATCTACTTTAACTATACCCCAACCCCCTTCATCATTTGCTGCTTGAAGTCTTTCCTGAAGTTGCTGTTCAGTTTCAAATGGGTAATCTGGTTTTTGAAAATTTTCGGTTAATAAATTAATTTTCCCTGTAATTTCAATTATTTTTTCTTTTGTCTCATTTTCAATTAAGTCTTCATTAGTTAGCAATGGAATTAGTTGAGAGGTTTTATTTAAAAAACCAATTAAGATTTCTTTTTGCTGAGCACTTACATTTGAATTTTGTATCTCAGCAGATAATTCTCTAAGATTTTCATTTTCATTTTTAATTTGAGCAGTACTTTTTAATTCTCTTTGGTCTATTGGGAACTGATATTTTAATGCTAATAAAGAGTCGTTTACTTTTGCAACTTGGCAAAGTTCATTTGCTGATTTTGGATAAAATCCTCTTGCAATATCCCAAGAGTAATACATCCATATTAAAAGTATAGTACAGCTTCCTAAAATTACCCAATGAGTACCACCCTTAGCTCTTTCTGGATTACCAAAAACTGCATCAACTTTTTCAGTTTGAATTAATTTTCGACCATAAATAATAGATCCAATAATTGTAGCTAAAATTAAAACTGTAAGAATTTGTGTAAGCATTTTATTCTTTACCCATAATTTCTTCTTCCATGTTCCAAATCATGGTCAAAATTTCTTCTCTTGTTTTTGAAAATTCTTTATCTTTTTTTATTTCTCTTAAATCTTCCGTTAATCCTCTGTTTGCAAAGGGAAGTTTATACTCTTTATGTATTCTTCCTGGTCTTGGTGCCATTACATATAATCTTTCACCAAGTAACAATGCTTCTTCAACAGAGTGAGTTATTAAGATAATTGTCTTTCCAGTTTCTTTCCAAATTTTTAACACTAGAGACTGCATCTTTTCTCGTGTTAATGCATCTAATGCTCCAAGTGGTTCATCCATCAAAATTAAATCAGGATCATTAATCAAGCATCTTGCTAGAGCTATCCTTTGCTGCATACCTCCTGATAATTGATAAGTTGGAGTGTTACCAAATCCTTTTAAACCAACAATATCCAGCCATTCATCAACTTTTTTTTGAGTTGTAACTGGATCTTCCTTTTTCATCCGAAGACCAAAATTTACATTTTCAGCAACCGTTAACCATTCAAATAAAGCACCTTGTTGAAAAACCATTCCTCGTTCAACACCAGGTCCATCAATTTCATTATTGTTTAAAGTTATCTTGCCAGATGTTGGTCTTATAAATCCAGCAGTAATATTTAATAGAGTTGTCTTTCCACATCCAGAAGGTCCAAGAACAGTTAAGAGTTCACCTTTCTTTAAAGTGAAATTTACATCTTTTAAAGCATGAACAGTTTCTCCTTTAGGAGTTTTAAAAATCATGTTTAGATCTTGAGAAACTAATTCACTCATTGAATAATTTTATATTAGAATTTTTAATAAGAATAGGCACCAAAAAAATTTGGTGCCTATTAAAGTTTTGTGTCTCTAAAAATTATAGAGGTAAGAAACTAGTGTCTACATTTCCTCTAGGTGTACCCATACCTTCAAGGAATTTATGTAAGTTTCCACTTTCCATAGATGTTTTAGTTTCTTGTGCGTCTAGAAATTTAAATCCACCAATAGTTTCTTTCATACCATCAAGACTCATTTCAGCATCTTTTGCTATTACATTTAAGTCAGATTTACCTGCTTTGTATCTAGCATTTGCTTCGTGAGTTACTTCGATGAAAGTTCTAACCATTCCAGGATTTTCTTTCATAAACTTTGTAGTTACAGAAGTAATATCAATACCTAAAATTCCAGCATCTCTAGCTTCTTGAACTGTTAAAAGTCTTGATCCAACTGCTGTTGCAGCTTTGATAGAATTACCACCAAATAGACAAGCCATTACAACGTCACCACTTACTAAAGCAGCAGCACCTTCTTCAGGGTCCATTTGAATGATATCCATTTTTTTTCTGTCAGCACCAACAACTTTCATACTTTCATCAAAAACGTATTCAGCCATTG
>VTPL01000036.1 GCA_008638165.1 Pelagibacteraceae bacterium | reverse complement strand
TTACCTCACCAGTTGATTTCATTTCAGGTCCTAAAAGCAAATCACTATTTGGAAATTTATTAAACGGAAATACAGCTTCTTTAACTGCAAACATACCTTTAGATTTATCTTTTAAATCAAATTTAGATAGTTTTTCACCAGCCATTATTCGAGAAGCTATTTTTGCAAGTGGCAAACCTTTTGCTTTAGATACAAACGGAACAGTTCTACTTGCTCGAGGATTTACCTCAATTACATAAATTTCATCATTTTTGATTGCAAACTGAATATTCATGAAACCTTTTACTTTTAGTGCAAGTGCTAATTTCTTAGTTTGGTTTTCTATTTCTTTAATCAAAAAAGGTTTGATTGAGACTGGAGGTAAACTACACGCAGAGTCACCTGAGTGAATTCCAGCTTCTTCTATGTGTTGCATAATCCCTGCTACAAAAACATCTTTACCATCTGAGATAGCATCCACATCAACTTCCATTGCATGATCAATAAATTTATCAATTAGGATTGGATTTTCCTCAGCTGCTTTAAATGCTTCTTCAATAAAGTTTTTTAATTGATTTTTTTCATGAACGATTTCCATTGCTCTTCCACCCAAAACATATGAAGGTCTAACCATTAAAGGTAATCCAATTTTATCTGCAATTTGAATAGCTTGTTTGTAATTTTTAGCAATTCCACTTTCAGCTTGTTTTAAATGGAGTTTATTTAAAAGATTTCTAAATCGATCTCGATCTTCAGCAAGATCAATTGAAGTATATTGTGTTCCTAAAATAGGTAATTTATTTTTATGTAAAAATTCTGCTAGTTTAATTGGTGTTTGACCTCCAAATTGAGCAATGACCCCTAAAAGATTTCCTTTCTCTTGCTCTTTTTTAATAATGTTAAAAACATATTCTTCTTTTAATGGTTCAAAGTATAATCTGTCACTTGTGTCATAATCAGTAGATACTGTCTCTGGATTACAGTTAACCATTATAGTTTCAAATCCAGCCTCTTTTAATGAAAAACTAGCCTGACAGCAGCAATAGTCAAACTCAATACCTTGACCAATTCTATTGGGTCCGCCACCTAAAATAATTATTTTCTTTTTTGAGCTTGGATCTGCTTCACATTCTGAATTGATTGAAAAATTCCTTTGATATGTTGAATACATATATGGAGTAAAAGACTTAAATTCTGCGGCACAAGTATCTACCTTTTTATAAACAGGTAATATTTTTAATGCTGTTCGTTTTTGTCTTACAATTTGTTCAGAGGTATTAGTTAATTCAGCTAGTTTTTTATCTGAAAAACCAATGGATTTAATTCTATTAAATTCATTAAATTCTTTAGGCAATCCCTTACTTTTGATCTTAGTTTCAGTATCAACGATTTCTTTAATTTGATTTAAGAACCAAGGATCAACTTTTGAGAGATTATATATTCTCTTTAGGTTTATTTTTTTTCTTATTGCTTCAGCAACATACAGCAACTTGTTTGGAATATTTTCTTTAAGTTTTTTTTCAATTTGTTTTGTATTTAGATCTAAAATTCTATCTAAACCTGAAAAACCAGTTTCAAGAGATATTAATGCTTTTTGTAAAGATTCTTTAAAATTTCTACCAATTGCCATTGCCTCACCAACTGATTTCATTGAAGTTCCTAATGATGCGGGTGACGTTGAAAATTTTTCAAAAGTAAATCTTGGAATTTTAGTAACCACATAATCAATGCTAGGTTCAAATGAAGCAGGGGTTACTTTAGTAATTTCGTTTTTTAGTTCATCAAGTGTGTAGCCAACTGCAAGTTTTGCAGCGACTTTAGCTATTGGAAATCCAGTTGCTTTTGATGCAAGCGCTGATGACCTTGAAACCCTTGGGTTCATTTCAATTACTACCATTCTTCCATTCTTTGGATTAATTGCAAATTGAACATTGGATCCTCCAGTTTCAACACCAATTTTTCTTAAACATGCTATGGATGCATTTCTCATTACTTGATACTCTTTATCTGTAAGTGTTAAAGCAGGAGCAACTGTAACAGAATCTCCTGTATGAATTCCCATTGGATCCACGTTTTCAATAGAACAAATAATTATGCAATTATCTTTTCTATCTCTGACAACTTCCATTTCAAATTCTTTCCAACCCTCAAGACACTCTTCAACCAAAACTTGGCTTACAGGGGACTCGTGCAATCCACTTTTAATTATTTTAAAGTAATCTTTTTTATTTTTTGCAATACCTCCTCCAAGACCACCTAGAGTAAAAGCAGGTCTAATAATTGCAGGTAAACCAATTTGTTTTAAAACTTTTGAGGCTTGGTTGATATTGTTTACAATTTTAGATTTTGGTAAATCTAAACCAATATCAATCATATTTTTTCTAAATTTTTTTCTATCTTCAGCATTTGCAATTGCTTTTGAGTTTGCACCAATTAACTCAATTTTATATTTTTTAAGAATTCCTTTTTTTTCAGCTTCCATTGCAAGGTTTAATGCTGTTTGACCACCCATAGTTGGAAGGATTGCATCTGGCTTTTCTTTCTTAATTATTTTTTCTAAAACCTCTAATGTAATGGGTTCAATATATGTTTTATCTGCAACACCTGGATCAGTCATGATTGTTGCAGGATTTGAATTAATTAAAATTACTTTATAACCTTCGTCTCGAAGAGCTTTACAAGCTTGAGTGCCCGAGTAATCAAATTCACAAGCCTGACCAATAATAATTGGACCCGCTCCAACAACTAATATTTTTTTAAGATCTTTTCGTTTTGGCATTTTTTTTCATATTGTTAATAAATTCTTTAAACAAGTAGACACTATCTTGAGGTCCAGGATTAGACTCTGGATGATACTGAACTGAAAACACTGGTTTATTTTTAAGTCTTATTCCCTCAATACAATTATCAAATAATGATTTATGAGTGATTTCAATATTCTTTGGAAGACTTTCTCTAACTATTTCAAAACCATGGTTTTGACTTGTAATTTCAACATTGTCATGAATTAAATTTTTAACAGGATGATTAGCTCCACGATGGCCAAGTTTCATTTTTTTTGTTTTAGCACCAAGAGCTAAGGCCAAAATCTGATGACCTAAACAAATACCAAAAATAGGTAAATTTTTTTTAATTAAATCTTTAATGATATCAATTGCATATTTACCAGTTGCAGCGGGGTCTCCAGGACCATTTGATAAAAATATTCCATTAGGCTTTAAAGATAAAATTTCTTTAGAACTAGTTTTGCAAGAAACAACAGTAACCTTACATTTAAAATCTGAAAAATATCTTAAAATATTTTTCTTAATCCCATAATCAATAGCAACCACATGGTATTGGTTTTTATTATTTTTGATAAACCCATTTTCTTTTTTCCAAGTTTTAAAACCTTTCCAAATATAATTTTTTTTTGTACTTACCTCTTTTGCAAGATCTAGATTTTTTAATCCTGACCATTTAACAGTTGTATTGGTAAGTTTATTTATATTGAACGATGCATTTTTAGAGTAAGAAATTGTACCTTTTGGCGCCCCTTTATCTCTAATAAAATTTGTTAAACTTCTAGTATCAAGTCCTGTAATTCCAACAATTTTATTTTTTTTTAACCAAGCATCTAAGTGTTGAAATGATCTGTAATTTGAAGGATCAGTAATTTCAGAATTAAATATTACTCCTTTAGTCCAAACATGATCACTTTCATAATCCTCTTTATTTGTTCCTACATTACCAATGTGAGGAAAGGTAAAGTTTATAATTTGTCCAGCATATGATGGATCAGATATAATTTCTTGATAACCAGTTAGAGACGTATTGAAACAAACTTCACCAGTTGCAACTCCTTGGTATCCAATACCAATTCCCTTAAAAACCTTTTTGTTTTCAAGAACTAAAATAGCGGTGTGAATCTGAGAGTTTTTTGAGTTTGTTTTTTTTGGTTTTTTCTTCAATTACAACTCATGAGTTAAAGGTTAGTACAATAATTGAATTATTATCGCAACAGACATTTATTATAAAATTGTAAAAATACAATTTTTCTTTTGAACATTTTTGTCTTTGAAGTAAGTTGTGAAAATTATGTCATTAAAAGATACAATCGAAACCGAATATAAAAACGCTTTAAAATCTAAAGATAAAACAAAGATATCAACCTACAGGTTAATTTTATCTTCAATAAAAGATTTAGACATTTCAAATAGATCAGGGCCCAACAAAAAAGAAACTGATGACGATGATATTAAAAAACTTTTAAAGAAGATGGTTAAACAAAGAGCCGAATCAATAGAAATATATAAAAAGAATAATCGAAATGATCTTTTAGAGATCGAGCAAAATGAATATGAAATAATAACAAATTTTCTACCAAAGCAACTTAGTGAAGAAGATACAAAAAAAATATGTGAAGAAATAATTGCTAAATTAGGTGCAAATTCTATTAAAGATATGGGTAAAGTAATGGGAGCTCTAAAACAGCAATATTCTGATGATATCGATTTTGCAAAAGCTGGTGCTTTATTAAAGCAATTATTAAATTAAATAATGAAATATCCAAAAGAATATCTTGATGAAATCAAGACCAGGTTAAAAGTATCTTCTGTAGTTTCAAAAACAGTTAGTTTAAAAAAAAGAGGTAAGGAGTTTGTTGGATTATCGCCTTTTAAAAATGAAAAAACTCCATCCTTTACGGTAAATGATGAAAAAGAATTTTATCATTGTTTTGCAACATCAGAGCATGGAAATATTTTTGATTTTGTAATGAAAACACAAAATTTAAGATTTGGTGAAGCAGTAAAATATTTAGCAAATCTTGCAGGTATGCAGCCATATATGTTTTCTAAACAAGATGAAGAAAGAGAAAAGAAATGGAAAGAGTATGCATCAATATTTAACAAGTATGTTGAGTTTTATCATGATGAACTTTTAAAAAATGAAAATTTAAATTCTGCAAGAGAGTATTTAAAAAGAAGATCTTTAGGAAAAGACCAGGTTAAAAAATTTAAGATAGGATATATTGAAAAAAATCCAAATTTTTTTGAGGAATTGAATAAAGAATTCAGCACACAAACTTTATTAGATACTGGTTTATTTTACTTAGATGAAAAGAAAAATACTTACCTTGAGAGATTTAGAGGAAGACTTATTTTTCCAATTAATAATATTTCAGGTCAACCCATTGCACTTGGTGGTAGGATTATAGAGAAAAGTGATTTTCTTGCAAAATATATTAACTCACCTGAAACTAACTTTTTTAAAAAAGGATCTAATTTATATAATTTAGATCAAGCAAGAAAGTTATCTAATAAACTTGATCATATTTATTTAGTTGAAGGTTATATGGACGTTGTTGGATTAAGTAAAAATGGTATTGAAAATGCCGTAGCTAATCTTGGAACTTCATTAACTGATAAACAGATCTTAACTTTAAATCAATTCTTTGATGATATTATCATTTGTTTTGATGGGGATGAAAGCGGTTATAAAGCAGCCTTAAGAGCTGCTGAAAATTCAATTAAAGAATTAAGACCTGAAAAACAAATTTCTTTTTTATTTCTACCCGATGGAGAGGATCCTGATAGTTATGTAAATAAAAATAGTAAAAATTTTTTCATAGACTTTACTAAGCAAAGCAAGATTTCAATCCATCAATTTATTTTTAGTCATTATAAAAAACAGACAGAAAATAACCCATCTTCTATGGCAATTTTTGAAAAAAAATTAAGATCAATAGCTAATACTATTAAAGATGATTATATAAAAAAATATGTTTTAGAATATTTTTTAGAAAAAATAGCAGAGCTAACTCCGCACTCTAATCAAAACAAAAAGAATTATAATTATAAAAGAACAATAAAAACTCTAGATAGCACAAAAAAAATATTTAAAGATAGTCAATCTTTGACTGGAGTTGAGCTTAAAGAGTATTCTTTATTATATTTAATGATTAACAATTTAAGTCTAATCCAAGAGAATTTACATTTAGTGGAAAATATAAAAATTTTTACAGAAATGAATAAACAAATATTTGATCAAATAATTGAAAAATTAAAAACAGGTGAAAAGTTATCAAGCAATGAGCTAAATATAGATATACAAATTTTAGAGAGAATTAATAAATTTGCTCCAATCCAACATATTTTTAAAAATAAATCTAAAGACGAGTATGAAATAATTGAACTACTAGAAGATATAAGTAGAGATCTCATGAATTATGATTTGGAACATCGTATTCAAGAATTAGAGTCTAAATTTTCTAAAGATTTAAGTGAAGCAACTTTTAATGAGCTAAAAGAGCTTAAAAAAAAGCAAAATATCAATTAATCGAATAAAATTAGTAATGGATTTTTACTAATTTGACATTATATAAGACTTCCAAACTTATATTGCTGTGGAACGAATTATAACTAAATCATTTGCTAGATTAATGGGTCGTGGAACCCACAGAGGCTTCATAACGTATGAAGAACTAAGTAAATCCCTAGGTAAAAGAAATCTTTCTGATGAAAATTTAACTCAAGCATTTATGCATATCCTAGATGAAGGAGTTGCGCTTGTAGAAAAAAAATCTGATTACAAAGTTTTAAGAAAAAAAGAATCTTCTTCAAAAGAGGAAGGTAAAACAATTGAAAAAAGTGATGACCCTATCAGAATGTATCTTCGTGAAATGGGAGGAGTTGAACTTCTTTCAAGAGAAGGTGAAATTGCAATTGCAAAAAGAATAGAGGCTGGAAAAGATGTAATGTTAATTGCATTATCTCAAAGTCCACTTACAGCACAACAATTTTTTGAATGGAATGATCAACTTCAAAAAGATGAAATTTTAGTTCGAGAAATAATTGATATTGATACAAATTACATGGAAGATGAAAGTACTGGTCCAAGTGCTAAACAAAAAAATGCAGGTGAAACAGATAAAGAAGATGGATCATCAGATGACGATGATGATTTTAATCCCACTCTTGCTGCAATGGAAACTGAGATTAAACCCAAAGTTCTTAAAACAGTTCAAACACTAACAAAAGAATATAATAAATTAATTAAGTACCAAAAAGAAAAACTTGAATGTGTTTTAAACTCACAAACTTTTTCTCCAGCTAAAGAAAAAGGTTATGAAAAAATAGTTAATGATATTTTAGAAAACATTAAATCATTACAACTTTCTCCATCTGTTTTAGAAGAGCTTGTACAAAAGCATTATACTGAAAATAAAAAAATTATTTCATTAGAGGGAAATCTTTTAAGGCTTGCAATGGATCACAACATTTCAAGAAATGAATTTATTAAGTTTTATATTGGAAATGAAATTAATCCTAACTTAAAAAAATTCCTAGATACAAACAGTATTTGGAAACAGTTTTTTGCAAAAAATAAAGATGAATTTAAAAATATTAGAGAAAGATTAATTGAAATTAGTCACAAACTTGGAATGTCTGTAACTGATTTTAAAAAATTAGTCAGCAGAGTTCAAAAAGGTGAAAAAGAATCTAGAATTGCAAAAAAAGAGATGGTTGAAGCTAATTTAAGATTAGTTATTTCAATTGCTAAAAAATATACCAATAGAGGTCTTCAATTTTTAGATTTAATTCAAGAAGGAAATATTGGCTTGATGAAAGCGGTTGATAAATTTGAATATAGAAGAGGATATAAGTTTTCTACATATGCAACTTGGTGGATTAGACAAGCAATCACAAGATCGATTGCTGACCAAGCAAGAACAATTAGAATCCCAGTTCATATGATTGAAACAATTAATAAAATTGTAAGAACTCAAAGACTTATTTTGAGTGAATTTGGAAGAGAAGCTACTCCTGAGGAATTAGCTCAAAAGTTGAGAATGCCTCTAGATAAAGTAAGAAAAGTTTTAAAAATTTCAAAAGAACCAGTTTCGTTAGAAAAACCAGTTGGTGATGAAGAAGATAGTAGTTTGGGAGATTTTATAGAAGA
>VTPL01000035.1 GCA_008638165.1 Pelagibacteraceae bacterium | reverse complement strand
TTTATGTTCCAGGCAATATGTCTAATGATGCTTATAATTATTGGGCTAATGCAATTTCAACTATGTATGACACACCTCAATGGAAAGAGACTATGGGACAAAATGGTCTGGCTCCATTAGATTTAAGTGGCGATGAATTCCAAAAATTTGTTGCTGAGTCTGTACAATCAATTCAAGATCTTTCAAAAGAAATTGGATTAATTAAGTAAATAATTAATTTGGGGCATTAGAAATTTAATGCCCCAAAAATCATTTTTTTTCTATTTATGAACGAAAGAATATTTGGAATATTCTCCCTAATAATTGCATGTAGCTACATTTATGTTGCTAGCCTTACTCAATTAAGTTTTATTTCTGATCCAGTAGGACCAAAGATATTTCCCTACATGATTGGATTTTTTTTTATTATTTCATCAATATTTTTAATTATTAAACCAGAATTAAATCCTAAATGGCCTAGCCTATATAGATTTTTAGAAATTGTTTTCATTACAATTGTTTTAATAGTTTATGCGTATTCACTTCCAACTGTTGGATTTGTGATTTCAACTTTAATTGCAACATTTATTTTGTCTTGGCGTTTAGGTGCAAAAATACTTGAAGCATTAATTTTTGGTTTAGTAGTTTCGTTTACTATTTATTTTTTATTTCATAACGTTTTAGGTTTATCTTTAGCTGAAGGAATTTGGGGATTTTAATGGAAACCTTTAGTTTTTTACTAGATGGGTTTAGCGTTGCATTTACTCTACAAAATATAACTTTAGCATTAATAGGATGTTTTTTAGGCACTGTTTTTGGTGCATTACCTGGCTTAGGTCCTGCTAATGGAGTTGCAATTCTAATACCAATTTCATTTTCATTAGGCTTAGACGCTGCATCTTCAATGATTTTATTAGCCAGTGTTTATTATGGTGCAATGTATGGAGGAAGAATATCCTCAATATTGATTAATATTCCAGGAGATGAACCTGCTTTAATGACTACTCTTGATGGTTATCCAATGACCTTAAAAGGTAGAGCTGGTGAAGCCTTAACTTTAACTGGTATCTCTTCTTTTTTTGGTGCAATGGTTGCAACAGTTGGTCTAATGTTTTTAGCACCACAGTTAGTAAAAATTGCTCTTTTATTTGGACCAGCTGAATATTTTGCTCTCTTTGTAATGGCTTTTGCAACATTAGGAGGAGTAAGCTCCAACAATAAAGCAAAAACAATTCTTGCATCTGCAATCGGATTAGGAGTGTCAACGATAGGTGTTGATGGCCAAACAGGTGTGCCAAGACTAAGTTTTGGCAATGTTCACTTTTACGATGGTATTGATTTCTTAATTGTAATTGTTGGAATGTTTGCTGTTTCTGAGATTTTTATTTTTATAGAAAATAAAAAAATAGATAATGACAAAGATAAAAAAAGCATAATCATTAATAAAATTTTACCAAAATTATCAATAATTATTAAAATTATACCTACAATGTTTAGAAGCTCATTGCTTGGTTTTTTTGCTGGTGTATTACCAGGGGCTGGGGCTTCCTTAGGATCTTTTATTGCTTATACAATTGAAAAAAGAATTTCAAATAAAGATGATACTTTTGGAAAAGGAGATGAAAGAGGTGTTGCAGCACCAGAGGCTGGTAATAATTCTGCTGCAGGTGGAGCTCTTGTTCCAATGCTATCTCTTGGTGTTCCTGGATCAGGTACAACTGCTGTTCTCTTAGCAATGTTGATGACAATGAACATTACCCCTGGCCCATTATTATTCAAGAATAACCCAGATGTCGTATGGGGATTAATTGCAGCTTTATTTTTTGCAAATTTTGTCTTGTTGATTTTAAACATTCCTATGGTTCGTATGTTTACTAAAATTCTTTTATTGCCACCAAAATACTTAATGCCCATTGTTGCTATGATTTCTTTTGTTGGTATTTATGGAATTTCAGGTTCAAGCTTTGATTTATTATTAATGATATTTTTTGGACTTTTAGGTTGGGTTTTAAGAAAATTAAATATCCCTTTAGTTCCTGTCATAATGGGTTCAATATTAGGTAACTTAATGGAAACTAATTTAAGAAGAGCCATGACAATAAGTGATGGCGATTGGTCTTATTTATTTCAGTCTAATGTTTCTATTGTAATTTGGATGATAACATTATTAGGTTTTGTGCTGCCATTAATCTTTGGTAAAAAGATTAAAGATCAAATAAATAAATTAAAATCTAAAAGTTAAAAAAATTATTATAGATTTCTGCAATTACAAAAATAAATACTAAAGCAATAATAATAGGCTTAAACTCAATAATTAACTTATCTTTTATTTTCACAAATTAGTGTTCTTCTCTATATTTATTATGACAAGCCTTGCAATTTCCCCACATAAATTGACCTAATGTAGCTTCAATATTATCTGTATTTTTAATTAATGAAGTAAGTTTTATTAGATCATCTGAAGTTTTAACCATTAACTGGTTAAAATTTTCTTTATCTTCCCATATTGTTGGTAGTGCTTCAGTTCCAAATCCTTCTTTAGTATTGTCAGGAAACATATCTACAACTTTTTTATATCCTTCACTCATTCTAATCATTAGTTTGATAGCTTCATCAAATTTACCTTGCTCAGATAAGGACTGAACTCTTTTTGCCATCGTATAATTTCTATCAAAAATTTGTTGTCTACCTTTAATGATGTCTTCAACAGATTGTTCGGCAAAAGCATTAAGGCTAAAAAGACTTATTAGGCTGAATAGTAAAAGGTTGCGTAAATACTTTAATATATGATTAAATAAAATGTGCATTTAACTAATACAATATCAGAGTACGGTTTTATTTCAAAATTATTTCATTGGTTAACAGCTTTATTATTATTTGTTCAAATTCCTTTGGGTTTTTACTTGGTTGATTTAGATTTTGGTAAGGAAAGAATAAACTTTGAAAATATCCATGTAATTATTGGATTAAGTATATTTTATTTAGCTATCTTAAGATTATTAAATAACTTTTTTAATCCAACACCAAAAATTAAAACCAGTAGTTTTTTTGGTCAAAAATTTATTGCAAGATTAAATCATGTCTTGCTTTATTTATCGATACTAACAATTACAATTTCTGGAATTTTAAAAAAACTATTTAATGGTGAAAAATTAAATCTTTTTTTTAAAGACATTCAAATACAAGATAACTTTGATTTAGCAGACCAATTTTATGATATCCATATAATAGCAAATTATACTTTAATAGTTTTATTAACTTTGCATATATTGGCGGTAATAATTCATCGATATATTTTTAAAGAAAATATTTTAAAAAAAATGATCTAATTAGTGAATATTTTTTGCATTCTTTATAATATGATGCAAACTTAGTCCTTTATTGCAAAGCTTAACTAATCCTGAAATATTATTAACACCTTTGTCTTTTGCTTTGTTTAATAAAAACAAAAACAATCTTGCTGTAATTCTGCAATCACCTAATGCTGAATGTCTGATCTGATCGTCTGTTTTAATATTAAAATGTTTACACAATTTTGATAATTCATAACTTTCAAGATCGGGATAAAGTCCGGCAGTTAAAAAAATTGTATCTATTGGCTGAATAACTTTCATGCGATATGCTAGATTTGTACCCTTTGCATTATCTTTTAAAAAATTTATATCGAAATTAATATTGTGACCAACTAAAACACTCTTTTTTAAAAACTTTAATATCTTATTTTCAATTTCAATAAGTGTAGGCTTTCCCTTAACATCTTCGTCTTTAATATTATGTATCACAGTAGATTCTGGTGGAATATTTATTTGCGGGTTTACCAATTCATCTAAAACTAAATCTTCTTGAATTTGGAAATTACTAATTTTCAAGGAAGCAACCGATATGACTTTATCTCCTTTTGATACATCCAGCCCTGTAGTTTCAGTATCTAAAATAGAGAAATTAGATTGCTCGAGCGAAACTCGATTAAACAATTTTTGCTTTTCAAAATAATATTTAATTTTATTAAAAATACTCTTCACCAATATCTACTCTGACCCTTTGCTTTAATTCTCTTATTTTTTTAAGATAAATTTTTAAAACTTTCTTTTCTCTTTCGAGTAATGATTTTGGATTAATAAAATTTTTAATTGTTAAACCTTGTTTAGTTCGTTCAACCTGATTTTTAAGTAAAATACTTGACATAAATCGATGTGCATTTTTGAAAAAGTCTGTTTCATCATCATTTAAAACTTTAAGCTTATTAAGCTCATCTAATCTTTCAAAAGTTGAGGTTTTTGTGACTTTATATTTAATTGAATACAACCTAATGCTCTCAACTAAAGGAAGAGTACCAGTGTGCTTTAAATTTAATAAACCAATATTTTCCTCATCATTTTTTTCAAGAATAAATTGTCCAAAAAAACCAATTGCAGCATCACTTTCTTCTTCACTAAAGTATAAAAATTTTAATAATTTTTTTTCATGTAGCTTTTCATTTAAATGATGCCTTAATTCTTCAGCCAATTCAGATTTGCCATAAACAGACTTAAAATCATAAAGCATATCTATATGCCTCATATCTTGTGGTTTGTGGTTATCTAAAAACTGATTAATTTGATGTTTCCAATCTTTTAAACTTTTTCTCCATAATGGATTGCTTGCCATAAGATCACCTTTACAAAATGGAATGTCACAATCGTCTAATGTTTTAGTAAAATCTTTAGCAAGTTCTTCGAAATATAAATCTAATTTATTTGGGTCTTCATCATTAGTTTCATATATAATTCCATTGTCTTGATCTGGATGTAAAAAACTTTCCATCCGTCCACCTGATCCCATTACAATCACTGAAAAATTTGGAATATTTTTAATTATATTTTTTTCAGCAACTCTTTTTTCAGCTAATCGTATTGCCCTTCGGTAAATTACATTATTTAAAAAACTTAAAAGATACGAAATATCCCCTGGATAGACATTTCTATCCAGCATATTTTCAGCAAGAACAACTTGTTGTTGTTTAATCTTTATTAGACCTGATGCATCTTGTTCATCATAAGTCATATTGTCAATTTGATTAACAACATCACCTAACTCTGCCTGTAATGCAGTATTCATATCAATCATTCCTAAAATTTTTAAACTCATGTCAAAAACAGGTAGATGATGTAAATTTAATTTCCTCATCTTACCTACTGCATGGAATAATAAATCATCTTCATAAACAAATTTTACCGGACTTGTCATAACTTCACTTACTTTGGTTGAGTCGTTTGAGGTAAATGCAATTCTTTTTAAAATGTCTTTTTGAGTAATAATTCCAATTACTTGCTCTTTTTCTTCAACAACGATTGTAGATTTTTTTTCTGTTCTTAATTTTTCAATTGAGTTTTTAACAGTTTCTTCTTTATCAACTAAAACATAATCATCAGTCATGAAATCCATGACCTTATTTGTAAATAAATCTACACTATTGGATCTTTTAAACATTCTTAAATATAATTAATTAAGATCAAATGCACATCTAAAACCTACATAGATTGCATAAAAATCTGATGGTTTGTATTGTGCTCCACCTTTTGAGGTCTTTGATCCTCCATACCACCAGGATGCACCGGCAGTTAAAGAGCTTTCTCCTCTTTGATCATCAACCCATTCCCAAACATTACCACCCATTGCAATCAAATTGTTTATTCCATTGGGTAAAGTCGTAACATCAACATGTTTGTTGTAATCCAAAAGACCTTGAGAATTCATATCTTTTGCCTCATCTCCGCTTGGATATTTATATGTTTTGCCTTTTTCAAATTTATCTGAGTCAAAGTATTGAGAGTATGCAGCAAAAGACCATTCTTCAAAAGTAGGTAATCGTCCACCTATGTATTTACAATAATTATCAGCTTCAAAACGACTAATATGAACAGCAGGTTCCAATTCTGATTCTGGTTTTTTTCCATAAGGTGTTTGATAATTCCAATTATTTCTTTTTTCCCAACCGGCACCCCATTCATATCCTCCGCCTGTCTTTTCTGCTTCAGTGGTTATATTGTTTTCAATGGCATATTTTTTAAACTCTTGAATGGTGATCTCATATTTATTTAAGGAAAATTTTTCAAAATTAATTTTTTCATTAACAAATGCATTAGAAACTTTTGGAAAAATAAATATTACAAGTACAAAAATTATTTTTTTATAATAATACATTTTAACTTATCTCTAAATTTAATCTCATTTTTAAACTTTAATTT
Organism: Pelagibacteraceae bacterium; assembly: GCA_008638165.1. Taxonomy (GTDB): domain Bacteria; phylum Pseudomonadota; class Alphaproteobacteria; order Pelagibacterales; family Pelagibacteraceae; genus Pelagibacter. The sequence continues at coordinate 1,743 of VTPL01000035.1, read as the reverse complement.
AATTTCTTCACAACCTATTTGAATATCATTTAAAGTAAAATCTAGTAATGTTGAAATATATCTATCTTTAACCATTTTTAAATATCTTTGTTTTTTAATCTTAACTTTATATATAAAATTTTTAATAATACTTTTGTTAGTATTTTTTATTAAGTTCACAATTTTTTTATCTCTACTAAGAGACTGTTGAAGTTTTTCATGCATCTTTTTAAATGTGGGTATTTCATTTTTATAAGGATCCAGAGTAAAAATAAATATTTCCCCTTTAAGTGAAAGATTTTTTTTGCAAAGTTTAATAAGTGCTTTAATTTCACTCATCTTTAACAAATGAATAGTTTGCTTAATCAATATTAGATCAAAACTATTTTTATTCGATTTAAAAAAGTTAATAGCATCAGTTTTTTTAAAGACAATTTTTTTATCTCTATCTTTGTGATTCTCAATATCAATACCAATAGGTTTGGATTTTAATCTTAATTTTATGGATAAGTTGCCTAAAATTTTTCCTCTACCACAACCAATATCTAAAATTTTTGAGTTTGAGTTAAGATTTGAATGTTTTATTAAAAATTTATTAAAAGAATTAATGTAATCTTTAGATGACAGCCAAGTTTTATTATCCCAATTCTTAATTGATTTCATAACTTATTTTAATCATTTTAAGTTTTTATTAAATAAAGTATTAATTACTAATGAGTCTTGATTATCATATATTTTTAGGTGCAACAGTTGCAGATGCTGCTGCAAGGCCTTTACATTGGGTTTATGATCCAAAAAAATTAAATTCTTATATTAAGAATAAAAAAGACATTACCTTTCTTAAGAAAAATAAATGTCCATTTTATAACATCAAAACTGGTAATGTTTCAGGCTACAACGATGTAGGTCAAGTAATGTTCAAGTCTTTAATTGAGGCCAAAAATCAATTTGAAGTTTTAAAAATTTTTAAAAAAAATATAGTTAAAAATTTTGGGCCTGGCTCAAAATATTGGAAAAATTTAAATCTTAGAAAAAAGTATAAAAAAATCAAATGGACTAAGCCAATGACTGGTCCATGGATCCATCAAAATATAATGGAAACAATAAATAATATTAAATCTAAAAAAAATATTACAGGTGGAAAGAAAGTTAATGAATCTGATGGGTTTTGTGCAGTACTGCCTTATTATCTATATGACCAAAAAATCTCAAATGTTAAAAAAGTTATTAAAAGTGTAGCAAATACTAAAATCAGTGAACAATATGCTTTAGCAAAATTAGAAATAATCAAACTTGCTGCTGATGGCACAAAAGATCCAGTAAGATCTTTTGTAAAAAAAAATAACTCTAATAAATATTTCAAAGATGTTATCTTGAACCTTAAAAAAATTATTAGAGATGCTAAGAAACCTCATATCCCAACTGTAAAGAAATATGGAAAAGCCTGTAGCTATCCTGGCACATTTTTAGGTTCAATTCATGCAATATTAAATTCAAAAAACTATAAAACAGCTGTAATAAAATTAATTAAAGCTGGTGGATGTAATTGTTCTAGAGCAAATTTTGTAGGCGCATATTTTGCAGCTCTAAACGGATTAAAAGATATCCCTGTAAATTGGATTAAAAAAACTATCCCGGCTAGAAATATATTAAAGCATATTTCTTAAATGCAAAAATCATCGATCTCTTATATTTTAAGACTATCTATACCAATTTTTTTTGCAAATTTAGCCATACCCATGGTTGGTATTATTGATACTGCTT
>VTPL01000008.1 GCA_008638165.1 Pelagibacteraceae bacterium | reverse complement strand
CAATACACTCTTAAAATAATTTCATATTATCAAATATGAGGTATCCGATTCTTTTACCCAATATATTTGATCACCCATTTACATATGAAAGTGATTTTGAATTAAAAATAGGGGATTATGTAAAAGTACCTTTTGGCAAGTCAAACGCTACTGGAGTAGTATGGGATGAATTTGAAAAAAATAATAAAAAAAATTTTAAAATTAAAAAAATCTTAGCAAAACTAGAAGTATCTCCACTAAAAAAAGATACAATAAAATTTCTTAATTGGTTTTCTAAGTACAACTTAATTCCTAAAGGAATGGCATTAAAATTATCATTACTAAGCAGCCAAGCTATAGAAAATTTATCTGAAGAAAAATATAAAGATTTTGAAGTAAATGTAAAAAATCATTCTTTTGAATTGTCTAAAGAACAAAAAAAATCTTTAAAATTAATGAATAAGTTTAATAATAAATTCAGAGTTCACGTTTTGCAGGGCACCACAGGGTCTGGAAAAACTATTGTGTATTTTGAAGCATTAAAAGTCTTGATTAACAAAGGTTTTCAAGGGTTAATTTTGCTGCCTGAAATTGGATTAACAGGACAATTTGAACAAAAGTTTTTTGAATTTTTTGGTTTTAAGCCTGCTGTCTGGCATTCAGGAATTAGTAAGAAAAAAAAAGAAATTATATGGAGTGGTGTAAATGAAGGAAAGATCAATGTTATTATTGGAGCAAGGTCATCACTTTTTTTACCATTTAAAAAGTTAGGCATGATCATTGTTGATGAAGAGCATGATCAATCTTACAAACAAGATGAAGGTATTATTTATAATGCAAGAGATATGGCAATTGTTAGAGCTTCATTTGAAAATATACCCATTAATTTAATTACAGCAGTCCCATCAATCGAAACTTATGAAAATATCAAGAAGGGCAAATATTCAATATCAAAGCTAAATCAACGATATCAAGATGCAGCATTACCAAATTATGAAATAATAAATTTGAATAATACTAAACTTGAAAAACAAACTTGGTTATCAAAAGAAATAATTAAAAAAGCCAAATACCATTTAGATAAGAAAGATCAGGTTTTATTTTTTCTAAACAGAAGAGGTTTTTCTCCACATGTATTGTGCAACAAATGTTTTACAGCTTTTACTTGTCCAAATTGTTCTATAAATTTAGTTTTTCATAAAAAAAAAGACACTCTTCTTTGTCACTATTGTGGCTTTAAATCTTCTCTTAATAGAGATTGCACAAAAGAAGGAACTTGTGATTTTATTTTTAGTGGTCCAGGGGTTGAGAGAATTTCAGAAGAAGTGAAAAAAAATTTTCCAGACAAAAAAATTGAAATTTTTTCAAGTGATACAATGAATAAAAAAGACTCATCAGAAAAAATTAATAAAATTATAAATAATGAAATTGAAATACTTGTTGGAACACAACTAATTTCTAAAGGTTTTCATTTTCCAGATTTAAACTGCATTATAGTGGTTGATATTGATTTATCAACTCAAGGACACGATTTGAGAGCAGCTGAAAAAAGTTTGCAATTATATCATCAACTATCTGGTAGAGCAGGTAGAACTGGAAAACCAGCTACTGTGTATTTTCAAACCTATAGCAAAAATACAAAAATGATAAACGAAATCACTAATAGCAATCCTGATTTATTTTTGGATAGAGAACTTAATATTAGAAAAAAGAATAAACTGCCGCCCTTCGAAAGATTTATTTCTTTAATTTTGACTGGAGACAACGAGCAAAAATTAGAAAAAGATGCTTTTTATTTTAAAACTTTTTTAGAGGATAAAATTAGTGCAAAAGTTCTTGGTCCTGTAAATGCTCCTATATTTAGGCTAAAAAGAAAATTTAGGGTTAGATTGTTAATTAGAGGATCTAAATCATTAAAATTACAAGATTCTTTAAGTGAATTAATCGCAAAATATAAGTTTTCTTCTGGAATAAAACTGACAGTTGATGTTGACCCCATAAACTTCAATTAAATCCAAAAAAAAGACTATTTTACACCATTGTGTTACTTGAAGAGGTAAAATCTATGTGCTAATTAATGCCAGTTTTAATCAAACAATCAATACTAACTAAGAGATAAAATTGAGTAAGAATAAAGGATTTTCAAATACTTCCGCACAAAGATATTCCTTAGCTTTGTATGAGCTTTCTAGCGAGTCTAATTCTCTAGATAATATTGAACAAAATTCTTTAGCTATATTAAATCTTATCAATTCAAGTTCAGACTTTAATAGCTTCATAAAAGATCCAACTGAAAATCAAACAAATTTAATTGCTGTTATTAATAAGATTTGTGAAAATTTTAAGATTGATGATTTATTAAAAAATTTTATGACATTTTTAATTAAAAAAAGAAGATTTTTTTATTTAGAAAAAATTTTAAAAAGCTTTATTGAAACATGCTCTAATAAAAGAGGAGAGGTTAAAGCAGAAATTCAATCTGCTAAAGAACTATCAAGTGATGAAATTAAGAAGATAACTGAAGAGCTAACACAAAACTTCAGTTCAAAAATGAAATTAAACTACAAACATGACAAAAGTTTAATTGGAGGATTGATCGTTAAAATTGGTAGCACAATGGTTGATACTTCCATCAAAAATAAATTACAACAAATCGAAAATAGAATGATAGAGGCATAATATGGAAATAAATCCTTCAGAAGTAACAAAGATATTAAAAGAACAAATTAAAAATTTTGGAGATAAAGCAGAAATTTCTGAAGTTGGTCAGGTATTATCCGTAGGTGATGGTATCGCTAGAATTTATGGTTTAGATAATGTTCAAGCTGGAGAAATGGTCGAATTTTCTGATGGCTCAAAAGGTATGGCTTTGAACCTTGAAAGCGAAAATGTTGGTGTTGTAATTTTTGGTGATGACAGAAATATTAAAGAGGGCGATGTAGTAAAAAGAACAGGTAATATTGTTGATACCCCTGTAGGTAAAGAATTATTAGGAAGAGTTGTAGATGGCCTAGGAAATCCTATAGATGGAAAGGGTGCGTTTGATAAAGGAATTAAAAAAACGAGAGTAGAAGTAAAAGCTCCAGGAATAATCCCAAGACAATCAGTAGGTGAACCAATGCAGACTGGTCTTAAATCAATTGATAGTCTTGTACCAATTGGAAGAGGTCAAAGGGAATTAATTATTGGTGACAGACAAACAGGTAAAACTGCAGTTGCTATTGACGCTATAATAAATCAAAAAAAAATCAACGAGTCTGGAGATGAGAAACAAAAACTTTATTGTATTTACGTTGCTATTGGTCAAAAAAGATCAACAGTAAGACAAATACAAAAAACTTTAGAAGAAGCTGGGGCAATGGAATATACAACTATAGTTGCCGCAACTGCATCAGACTCAGCACCTCTGCAATTTTTAGCACCATATACAGGTTGTGCTATGGGAGAATTTTTTAGAGATAATGGTATGCACGCTTTGATTATTTATGATGATTTATCGAAACAGGCAGTAGCATACAGACAAATGTCACTTTTATTAAGAAGACCTCCAGGAAGAGAAGCTTACCCTGGAGATGTATTCTACCTACATAGTAGACTATTAGAAAGAGCAGCCAAATTAAGTGATGAACATGGCGGCGGATCACTTACTGCTTTGCCTATTATCGAAACTCAAGGAGGTGACGTATCTGCATTCATTCCTACAAATGTAATTTCAATTACAGATGGTCAGATTTTCTTAGAAACAGAGCTATTTAACCAAGGAATTAGACCTGCAATTAACGTTGGTTTATCGGTTTCAAGGGTTGGTTCAGCAGCGCAAACAAAAGCAATGAAAAAAGTTTCTGGTTCTATGAAACTTGAGTTAGCGCAATATAGAGAGATGGCAGCTTTTGCTCAATTTGGATCAGATCTAGATGCATCTACTCAACAGCTTTTAAATAGAGGTTCAAAATTAACTGAACTTTTAAAGCAGAAACAGTACTCACCAATGACAGTTGCTGAACAAGTAATTTCAGTATTCTGTGGAGTAAAAGGATATCTTGATGATATTGATTTAAAAGATATCGCTGAATTTGAGCACAAGATTATCGAGAAATGTAAATCTGATAAACCAGAAATTATCAGCTCTATATTAAGCTCTGGTAAACTTGAGGATGATACTGAAAAAGCACTGGTAGAATTAATCAATCAATTAAAACAAAGCTTAAAATAAAAACAATAAATGGCAAGTTTAGACGATCTAAAAAAAAGAATAGCTAGTGTAAAATCTACACAGAAAATTACTAAGGCTATGAAAATGGTTGCTGCTGCTAAGCTTAAAAGAGCTCAAGAAAGTGCAGAGCGAGGTCGTCCTTATTCTGAAAAAATGAATAATGTAATCTTAAATTTGTCAGGTGGTATTTCAGACAAAGATAATGCTCCCAAATTATTATCTGGAACAGGAAATGATAAAGTCCATCTATGTGTGGTAATGACCTCAGATAGAGGATTGTGTGGAGGATTTAATGCAAATATTATTAAAAAAGCTAAAGCTTATTTTGCAAAAATATCTGAACAAGGAAAAGAGCTTAAAATTATTACAGTGGGTTCAAAAGGAAATGATCAACTAAAAAGAGTTTATGGCAATAAAATAATTGAAAATATTTCTTTTAAAACTTCAAAAAATACAAATTATTTTGATGCAGACAAGGTTGGTAAATTGATTATTGAAAAATTTGAAAAAGAGGAATTTGATATTTGTACAATTTTTTATAATCAGTTTAAAAATGTTATAACTCAGATCCCTCAGGCACAACAAATCATTCCTTTAAACGCTGAAAACAAGGAAGAAAAAGAATCTGAAGAGAGTTATGAATTTGAACCAGATGAGGATGAGATTTTAAATAATTTATTGCCCAAGAATATTTCAACACAGATATTTAAGGCAATGTTAGAGAATTCAGCTAGCGAGCAAGGTGCAAGAATGAGTGCAATGGATAATGCTACCCGAAACGCAGGTGAAATGGTTGACAAGCTTACAATTGAGTATAATAGAAGCCGTCAAGCAGCAATTACTAAAGAACTAATAGAAATTATATCAGGAGCAGAGAGTTTATAATTATGAGCAAAGGAATAATCACACAAGTTATTGGAGCGGTAGTAGACGTAAAATTTGATGGAGCTTTACCAGAAATTTTAACAGCTTTAGAATGTAAAAATGGAAACAATAGATTAGTTTTAGAGGTTGCCCAACATTTGGGAGAGTCTACAGTTAGAACTATTGCAATGGATGCTACTGAAGGATTAAAAAGAGGCGATGAAGTTTCAAATACCAATGCTCCTATTCAAGTTCCAGTGGGTCCTGAAACGCTTGGAAGAATTATCAATGTAATTGGTGAACCAATTGATGAAAGAGGAGAAGTAAAAACAAAAGAAACTTGGCCTATCCACAGAGCTGCTCCCGAGTTTGTTGATCAGTCGACTGAAACAGAAATCTTAGTTACTGGTATTAAAGTAATTGATCTTTTGGCTCCTTACGCAAAAGGTGGAAAAATTGGTTTATTCGGCGGTGCTGGTGTAGGAAAAACAGTATTGATTATGGAGTTAATTAACAACGTTGCAAAAGCACATGGTGGATTTTCAGTATTTGCTGGTGTAGGCGAAAGAACAAGAGAAGGAAATGATCTTTACCATGAGATGATAGACTCTGGTGTTATTAAAAAAGATGGTCCTGGTTCTAAAGCAGCCTTAGTTTATGGACAAATGAATGAACCTCCAGGAGCAAGAGCAAGGGTTGCACTTACAGGTTTAACAGTAGCTGAATATTTTAGAGACCAAGAAGGTCAAGATGTATTATTTTTCGTAGATAATATTTTTAGATTTACTCAGGCTGGTTCAGAGGTTTCAGCATTACTTGGAAGAATACCTTCAGCTGTTGGATATCAACCAACTTTAGCAACTGATATGGGTAATTTACAGGAGAGAATTACTACGACGAATAAAGGATCAATTACATCAGTTCAGGCAATTTATGTTCCTGCCGACGACTTAACAGACCCGGCACCTGCAACATCTTTTGCACACCTTGATGCAACAACGGTACTATCAAGACAAATTGCTGAAATTGGTATTTACCCAGCTGTAGATCCACTAGACTCTACATCAAGAATTCTTGATCCAAGAATAGTTGGAGATGAGCATTATAGAGTTGCAAGGGAAGTACAAAAAGTACTTCAAACTTATAAATCTTTACAAGATATTATAGCAATTCTTGGAATGGACGAACTGTCAGAGGAAGATAAGTTAGTTGTTGCAAGAGCAAGAAAAATACAAAGATTTTTATCACAACCTTTCTTTGTGGCTGAAGTATTTACAGGATCACCAGGAAAATTAGTCGATTTAGAATCAACCATTAAAGGTTTTGCAGCAATTTGTGCAGGTGAATATGATCATTTACCAGAAGCAGCTTTTTATATGGTGGGTACTATTGAGGAAGCTATAGAAAAAGCTGAAAAAATGGCTAAAGACGCTGCTGCTTAATGAGTGAAGAATTTAAAGTAGAAATAGTTAATCCTGAAAAATCTTTCCTTTCCAAGGAAGATGTAACAGAAGTAATTGTTCCAGCTTTTGAAGGAGAAATGGGGATATTGAAAGATCACATTTCAATTATTTCTTTTTTAAAACCTGGGATTATTACAATCCATTCTAAATCTGGAGAAGAGAAGTTTTTTGTGGAAGATGGAATTGTTGAGTTTAAAAATAATAACTTATCAGTTTTAACTAGCTCTATTTTTAATTTAAAAGATGTTGATAAAAATAAAATTCAAGATTTATTAAAAATTTCTGAAGAAGAGGCTAATAAATCAGAAATAAGTGATCAAGCGAAGTTTTTAGCAAATCAAAAAATTGATGTGCTAAGATCTATCAACTAATAACCCTTGTACTTTTTGCTGAACTTCTTGATAAACATGAAGTTTAAAATCGACAACTAAATTTGTAATTTCTTTTAAATCTACCCATTTCCATTCTAGAAATTCTGGTTTTTTTGTTTTTATATTAATTTGATTATCTTCACCCAAATATCTCATTAAAAACCACTTTTGACTTTGACCTTTATATTTTCCTTTCCAAATAATTCCTAGCAAGTGTTCTGGAAGATTATAAGTGATCAAGCCATCTAGTTCACTAATAAGCTCTACATTTTTTATACTAGTTTCTTCTTCCAATTCACGATACGCAGCAGTCAAATAGTCTTCTCCCTCATCAACGCCACCCTGAGGCATCTGCCAAAAATTTTTGGCATTATCTATTCTTTTTGCAACAAAAACTTTATTCGCTTTATTAAGCACAACAATACCAACTCCACTTCGCAGTGGTAAGTTTTTAAACTTATCTTTCATCTTATCCTTTTAAAAGTTTGATAGCGTAATTTAATTGATTATCTGTTTCAGATTTAATTTTAAATTCTTCACCTTCCTCAACAATCTCAATATCTGGACTAACGCCTACCTCAGAAATTGATTTTCCTGAAGGTAAGTAATACTTTGCAACTGTTAATCTAATGGCGCCTTTATTTTTTAATGGTATTATTGATTGCACAGAGCCTTTACCAAAACTATTTTCACCTAAAATAATTGCTCTTTTATGATCTTTAAGAGCTCCCGCTACTATCTCGGAGGCTGATGCTGATCCATAATTAATCAAAACTATTAAAGTCTTTCCATCAGTTAAATCACCCTTTTTAGCAAACCATTTTCTATTTTCCGAAGGCTGTCTACTTTTGGTAGATACAATTTCACCATTGTCTAAAAAGAAATCAGAAATTCTAATTGCTTGAGACAGTAATCCTCCAGGATTATTTCTTAAATCCAAAATATAAGCATTAATGTTTTGGTTTTTTTCTAACTCTTCGATTTTATTTTCTATCTGTTCACCACTATTTTCATTAAATGAAGTAAGCCTAATATAGCCAATGTCATTTTCAAGCAAATCAGCTTTTACCGACTGAATTTTTATAATTTCTCTAGTGATATTAAATGTGAGTGCTTTTTTTTCTCCTCTTCGTCTTACCGTTAATTCAATACTTGATCCAACTGGACCACGCATCAAATCAACAGCTTCACTTAAAGATTTACCTTGAACTTGTGTATTTTCAATTTTTACAATGTAATCTCCTGCTTTTAAACCAGCTCTTGAAGCGGGTGTGTCGTCTATTGGAGAAATAACTTTTACCACTCCTGCTTCCATACCAACTTCGATACCCAATCCCCCAAATTCACCACTAGTTTCAGTTTGCATTTCATTAAATATTTCAGGAGACATATAAGCTGAATATGGATCTAATGATTGGAGTAGACCATTGATGGCAGAGTCCATGCTATCTGATTGATTTATCTCATCTACATATTCTTCATTAATTTTTTCAAGCACTTCTCCAAACAAATCAATTTTCTTGTAAATATCATTTTCATTTGCGGACAAGTAGTTTGAAAAAAGTAAACTATGTATAAAAAGTAATATAACTAGATGAATTCTCATATCATCACTTTTTCTTTTGGTATCAATTCTGACCAAATTTTTTCTAGTTCATAAAATTTTCTTTTTTCTGGATGAAAAATATGAACGATAAGATCAATACCATCTACTAGTTTCCATTCATTACTTTCCTTACCTTCAATTTTTGAATTTTTAAGCCCGTTAGCTTTAAACTTTTCTAATACTTGTTCCGATAGAGACTGAATATGTCTTGAGGATGTTCCACTTGCTATAATCATATAGTCTGCCATTGAACTTTTGTCTTTCAAATCAATACTTACAATGTCGTGGGCTTTGTTGACATCAAGAGTTTTAATTATGATGTCTTTAAGATCTAGGTTTTTATCCATTAGTTAGTTAAACACTATCAAATTTTTCTTAATTGAGAAGATGAAATGTTGACTTTATTAAACTCAACAAATGTAACAGTTTTATTAGTTGAATTTTTATATGTCTTTGAATTTAAAGAACTTTTTTTGTAACCATGACGATCAAACACTATAAGTTTTGACTTTTTTAAAATATTTCTCCATTTGTGCCATTTGTGGAATTTAACAAGGTTATCAGCACCTATTAAAAAAAATATCTCATACTTTCCTGTTTTATAAAAATGATCAATCAAATCTGATGTTTTATTTGATTTAATTATATCCTCAAAATACTTAACTTTTATAAATTTATCATTTTTAATTATTTTTTCACAATAGCTAATTCTTTTTTTAAGCTCATTTGAAGGTTTTTTCTTAAATGGATTTTGATTAGTAATTGCCCAAATTACCATTTTTAAATTAAATTTTTTTTTTGCCTCTTTTGAAATAGCAAGGTGACCTTTGTGTGCTGGATCAAATGAACCACCTAAAATTCCTATTTTTTTTTTAGAGATTTTCAATTTATTTTCTTATTTTACCATTGCTTGTAACTTGATATTTGTAAGAAACTAGCTGATCTAATCCTACAGGCCCTCTAGGCGGAAGTGTATTAGTTGATATTCCGACCTCACCCCCAAAACCGAACTCTCCACCATCTGCAAATTGTGTAGATGTATTATGCATCGATATCGAACTTTTTACCTCTTTTAAAAATTTTTTAGCTGATTTTACATTTTTTGTAATAATTGCATCTGTATGCATGGTTCCATATTTATTGATATGGTTAATGGCCTCATTAATATTTTTTACAGATTTAATGGAAACAATCGGTCCTAAATACTCTGTTGACCAATCACTTTCTTTGGCAGTTGTAATTTTACCTTTATAAAATTTACTAATTTTTTTATCTCCAATTATTTTGCATCCATTTTTTTCTAGATTCGATAAAATTGGATCACAAAATTTTTTGAGAATTTTTTGATGAATTAAAATTGTCTCTGTAGCACCACAAATCGCTGTATTTCTTAGTTTTGCATTTAAAGTTATTTTTTTTGACATAGATAAATCAGCTTTATCATCAATGTATGTATGACATATGCCTTCTAAATGACCAATAACTGGTATTTTAGATAACTCTTGAACTTTTTTAACTAAGCCTTTTCCACCTCTTGGAATAATCACATCAATATAATTACCCATCTTAGTTAATAAGAAATCAACAGTTTTTCGATCTTTGGATTCTATGAATTGAACATAATTATTATTTACTTTATTTTTTATAAGAGCTTTTCTAAATAAATTGGCTAGAATTTTATTTGAATAATATGCCTCTGATCCACCTTTTAAAATTACTGGATTACCTGATTTAAAACAAAGAGTAGCAACATCAGAAGTTACATTGGGTCTGCTTTCATAAATTACAGAAATTACTCCAATTGGGATTGTTCTTTTTTCAATTTTGAGACCATTAGGTCTTTTCCATTTCTTTAAAATTTGATCTACAGGATCATTAAAACCAATAATTGTTTTAATAGAATCTGTAATCTGTAGAAGTTTTTTTTTATCTAGTAAAAGTCTTTTAATAAGATTTGCTTTTAAATGATTGTTATTAGCTTTTTTCAAGTCTTTTTGATTTTCTGAGATTATTTTTGAATAATTTTTTTTAATTAAAACAATATAATCTCTTAAAACTTGATTTTTTTTGACAGAACTTACATGTTCGATCGAAGCCTTTTTTGCATTTTTTCCAAGATTAAATAAATAATTTCTCATTAAATTTCTACCATATCATCTTTGTGGACTACTTCAGATTTTGCAATGTAGCCTAAAATTTTTTCAATTTCCCTAGAATGACATCCTAATATTTTTTTAATTTCATCAGATGAAAATGAACATAATCCTCTTGCACATTCATTATTTGATTTATCTAATATTCTTATATGATCTCCTTTTTTAAAATTCCCATTTACTTTTTTTATACCAGCTGCCAATAAACTCTTACTATCTTTCAAAGCTTTTTTGGCTCCATCATCAATAATTAATTCACCTTTTGGAGATACAGAACTGATAATCCATTTTTTCCTAGCATCTAATTTTGAAATTTTTGATGTGAATAAAGTATATTCATTTTTTTGAAGAATTCTTTTTATTGGATTTAAATATAAACCACTAGAAATAATCATATCACAACCAGATAGCTGACATATTTTAGCAGCTTCAATTTTTGTGTTCATACCACCACTTCCAAACTCGTTCATTCCTTTGAAATTTATATCTTTTAAATCCTTGCTAAAATTTTCAACTTTTTTAATTAATTTTGCATCTTTGAATAATTTTGGGTTTTTTGAATAAAGACCGCTTACGTCAGATAATAGAATTAAAGTGTCAGCGTTAGTTATTTGAGCCACACGAGATGCAAGCCTATCATTATCACCATATTTAATTTCAGAAGTTGCAATCGTATCGTTTTCATTGACTATAGGAATAAAATCTAAATTAAATAAGTTTTCAAATGTTCTTTTGGCATTAAGAGACCTTCTTCTTTCTTCAGTATCCTCAAGTGTCAGCAAAATTTGAGAAATGTTTAATTTATACTTTGAAAAAGTATTAGAAAATAGATTCATTAACTCTATTTGACCAATAGAAGCTATAGCTTGACTTTTATCTAGTTTTAAACTTTTTTTATTGAAGTTCATTTTAATGCAACCAAGGGCTATAGCACCAGAACTTACAATTATAATTTTTTTATTTTTATCTTTTAAATCTTTAATATCTTTTGCAAAACTAGAAAGCCATTTTTTTCTGACTTTTTTATTTTCATCAACTAACAGTGATGAGCCTATTTTTATTACAACAATTTTAGAATTTTTAAGAGACATACGAGATTAATTTTGCTTTGATTTTAGAGATTGATTTTTTGTCCAATGTAGAAAGTAATAAAATTTCACCATTAATTTTTTTTGAAAAATCAGCAATGATTTCTTTCACAAATTCCTCTTCAACTAAATCAATTTTATTTAAAACAATTAGTTCTTTTTTCTTTATAAGCTCTGGGCTGTAACTAAAAAGCTCATTTTTAACTTGATTATAGGCTTTTTCAATATCATCACCTGTAATATCTATTAAATGTAAAATTGTTTTACATCTTTCTATATGTTTTAAGAATTGAACACCCAAACCAACTCCTTGATGTGCACCTTCTATTAACCCTGGGATATCTGCGATTGTAACCTCTTTGTCATCATATCTTGCCACACCTAGATTTGGGTTCAAAGTTGTAAATTGATAATTCGCAATTTTTGGGGTTGCATTTGTAACTGCAGCTAACAGACTAGATTTACCTGCATTTGGTAGTCCAATAATTCCTATATCTGCAATTGTTTTTAACTGAAGCCAAATTGTAAATTCCTCACCAGCGCTTCCTTTGGTAAATTTTTTTGGTGCTCTATTAGTGGAACTTTTAAATCTGGTATTACCTAAGCCTCCTTTACCACCAGCTGCAGCAACAAATTCTTCACCTGGTTTTGTAAAATCAAAAATTAAAGTTTTATTATCTTCTTCAAAAACCTGAGTGCCGAGAGGAACTTTTAAAATTAAATCTTCACCACCTTTTCCTGTTCGATTTTGGCCCATTCCATTTTCACCTCTTTCAGCTTTATGATGTTGTTGATATCTGTAATCAATTAGTGTGTTTAAATTTTGCTCAGATTTTAAAATTACAGAACCACCCTTACCACCATCTCCACCATCTGGCCCACCGTATTCTATAAATTTTTCTCTTCTAAAACTTGGCGATCCATCACCACCATTACCAGCTTTAACGTATATTTTTACTTGATCTAGGAATTTCATAATACAACATCAATTTTAGTTGTACTATTAATTGGGTTTTACTGAAACGAAAGTTCTATCTGCTTTAGATTTTTTGAAAACTACTTTTCCCTTAATAACAGAAAAAATTGAATGATCTTTACCCATTCCAACATTTTCACCAGGGAAAATTTTAGTTCCTCTTTGTCGGACAATTATATTTCCAGGTATTACAGTTTCACCACCGTATTTTTTTACACCAAGTCTTCTACCGGCACTATCTCGTCCGTTTCTCGATGATCCACCTGCTTTTTTTGTTGCCATAATTTACCTAATTATTTTTTTTCTTCTTTAACAGCTGTTTCTGCTTTTTTTTCAGTTACAACTTTCTTTTCTGCTTCAGATAGCACTTTACCATCTTTTGAAAAAATCTTACTTATTCTTATCATAGAATATTCTTGTCTATGCCCATTTTTTCTTCTTGAATTTTGTCTTCTTCTTTTTTTAAATATTAAAACTGTTCTATTTTTTCCATTTTTAATTAATTCAGCTTCAACTTTAGCTCCTGAAACTGTAGGTGCTCCAACTTCTATAACTTTATCATCACCGTAAGCTAGTATTTCTTTAAATTCTATTTTTGTTTCAGGTTTTGAATCTGGTAGCTTTTCTATTTTTAGAATTTCTCCAGATTTAACTTTATATTGTTTACCACCTGTTTGTATAACTGCGTATGACATAGTATTAATTGTTAAATTTTGTTAGCGCAATATAGACCGAGCCTCTATTTAGTCAAGCTCAATAAGCTAAAAATTATCCTTTAAATCTCTTAGTTTTGAGAAACTTTCAACATCATTGGCTTTTAAAAATATATTACAATTAAGCTCATCTTCTATAGTGCTTGGCAATGTCGGATTCCCTTGACTCAAGTTTTCTTTAATTTTTAAAATTTTATTTATCAACATCTTATTTTTAGGATCATGTTCGAGACAAAACTTTGAGTTTTGCAGAGTATATTCATGACCACAATATATCTTGGTATCTAGTGGAAAGCTTTTAAATAGTCTAAGTGAATTAAACATTTGAGCATATGTTCCTTCAAATATTTTCCCACACCCCAGTGAAAACAACGTATCACCAGTAAATAATATTTTTTCATTAAAAAAGTAATAACAAATATGTCCTGTTGTGTGACCTGGAATATGAAAAATTTTTGCTTCAAAATTATTTTTTTTCCAAACTTCTTGATCTTTTAATAAAATATCAATTTCAGGGATTCTATTTTTATCATGCTCAAAGCCTAAAATTTTTGAATTATAAAACTCTTTGATTTCTTTATTTCCACCAACGTGATCGTAATGATGATGTGTGTTTAAAATGTATTTTATTTTAATTTTGTTCTCTTCACAAAAATCAATTACAGGATCAGCTTCACTAGGATCAATTACACACGCTTCATTAGATTTTTTGTCTATAATTAAATAACTATAATTATCTTGTAAACACTTTATGATTTCAATCTTCATAGGTTTATTTTTCTATCAAAAATATTCCTAGTTCTGAAAATAGGTTTTTAAAAAATAAATTCGACTTATCTATCTTTGTTGTATTCATATTATTTAAAGCAATAGATTTAAAAATTTTAAAATTCATTGTTTTAGAAAATTTAACAAAATCTTTAATTGTACACATATGTAAATTAGGGGTGTTATACCATTCATCTGGAAGAGTTTTTGTAACAGGCATAGTCCCTTTAAACAAAAGATGTAATCTTACTTTCCAAAATCCAAAATTAGGAATTGTAACTATTGCTCTTTTACCCACCCTTAAAAGTTCATTTATTACTATCTCAGGATTTAGAAATGCTTGTAATGTTTGACTTAAAACAACATAATCAAAAGAATTATTAGGGAATTGTTTTAAATCTATTTCCGCATTCCCCTCAATTACTGTTAGTCCTTTTGAAATACATGTTTGAACTTTGTCTTTTGAGATTTCCAAACCTCTAACATCAATATTTTTTTCTTGTTTTAAGTATTCGATTAAAACACCATCCCCACAACCAACATCAAGTACTCTTGTGTTATTTTCAATATTATTAGCAATAATTTTGAATTCTTGTTTCATTCTATTTGTAAGATTTATCTAAAAAGTTTTTAAGAGCATTTAAAAAATCTGGCACATCAAGTAAAAATGAGTCATGTCCTTTATCAGAATTAATTTCAACAAAACCAACATCAGCTCCTATAGCATTTAGCGCTATAACAATTTCTTTATTTTCTTGAGTTGGATAAAGCCAATCTGAGGTGAAAGAAATTACAAAAAATTTTGTCTTTGTATTGGCGAAAGCTTTGGATAAATTTCCATCAAATTTTTTAGCTAAATCAAAATAATCCATTGCTCTAGTAATATAAAGATAGCTGTTAGCATCAAATCTATCCACAAAAACAGATCCTTGATATCTAAGATAACTCTCAATTTGGAAATCAGCATCAAATCCAAATTTTAAATCATCTCTCTCCTGAAGTTTTCTACCAAATTTTTCTTGCAATCCTTTCTTTGACAAATAGGTGATATGTGCAGCCATTCTAGCGACCGACAAACCTTTGCTAGGATTTATACCTTCATTTGCATAATCTCCATTTTTCCAATTTAAGTCTGCCGTGATAGCTTGTCTGCCCAGTTCATTAAAAGCAATGTTTTGAGCTGAGTGACTAGATGTGCAGGCAATTGGTATTGCAGTTAATGCACGGTCAGGATAATTACTTACAAATTGTAAAACTTGCATTCCACCCATTGATCCACCAACAACTGAAAAAAGTTTTTTTATATTAAAATAATCAAGCAAACTTACTTGAGCATTTACCATGTCGTTAATTGTAATAACTGGAAAATCAGTACCGATAACTTTATCAGTGGCAGGATCTTTAAAACTCGGTCCGTATGAGCCCATACATCCACCGATAACATTAGCACAGATTACAAAGAATTTATTGGTATCTAATGCTTTATTAGGCCCAACTGCATAAGACCACCAACCTTCTTTATTTGTAATAGGGTTAATTCCAGTTACAAATTGATCACCCGTTAGTGCATGAAAAACTAATATAGCATTGTCTTTGTTTTCATTTAGCTGACCATAAGTTTCATAAGCAATTGGGAAATCTTTAATAGTTTTTCCACAATCTAACTTTAATGGTTCTTTTACCAATAATGTCTTTAAATCATTCATAATTTTGATGCTGTTTAAGTGAATTGTGAGAAAAAAACTTGTTTAGCGGTTTTTTTAAAGCGCTCGCAATTCAGTTAAATCAGCGCAAAAAATTTGTACTAGAAGAGATAGATATTGTCAATTTTATTAAAAAATAAACTAATTCAGTATTAATATTTAACTATTTTATTTATAAGGGATAAAAAATTTAAAACATGACAATACCAGTTTTTAGAAAAATTGATATTCAGGCATATAAGCCAGGAAAATCGAATGTTAGAAAGTTAAAAAAGATTATAAAGCTTTCAGCAAATGAGTCTGCACTTGGTGTAAGTAGCAAGGTTAAGAAAGTTTTATCTAGCAAAAATTTAGATATTTACAGATATCCAGATAGTAAATCTAAAAATTTAAGAGAGCAATTAGCTAAAAAATTCAACTGCAATATAGATAAAATAATATGTGGGGCAGGTTCAGATGAGGTAATACAAATGCTTTGCCAGTTATATCTTAAGCCTAATGATGAAGTGGTTGTGCCAAAGCATAGTTTTTTGATGTACAGAATTTATTCAAAAATAGTGGGTGCTAAAGTTAGATTCGCTGAAGAGGATAATTTTAAAATTTCAACAAAAGAAATATTAAAAAATGTAACTAGTAAAACAAAAATTGTATTTCTAGCAAATCCTAACAATCCTACTGGTACATATTTATCAAAAAACGAAATTTTAAATTTAAGAAAAAAATTAAATAAAAATATTTTGTTGGTAGTAGATGATGCATACAGCGAATATATGGTTAACAAAGATTATTCATCTGGATTGAAGCTTTTTAAAAACTCAGATAATGTTTTTATATTAAGAACTTTTTCCAAAATATATGGCCTTTCAGCACTAAGAATAGGATGGGGTTATGGAGCCAAAAAAATTGTTGATGAGCTTTATAAAATAAAACCTCCTTTTAATGTTAATAAAATAGCACAATTAGCTGCTGTAGAAGCTTTAAAAGATCAAAACTTTATTCAAAGATCAATTAAACACAATTTATTTTATGCAAAAAAAATAAAACTTTTTTTAGAAAAGTACCAAATATATTCTAATACAGTTACTGCAAATTTTCTGTTTTTAGATTTTTCTAAAGCAAAAATTAAGGCAAAAGAATTTTATAATAAATTAAAAAATAAAGGAATTATTCTACGATCGACTGATGAGGGATATAATATTGAAAATAAATTACGATTGACTATAGGTTCAAAAGTAGAAAATTTTAAATTTTTAAGTGTTGCAAAAAAGATATTAAGTAAATGAAAAATATTTTATTAATTGGATGTGGCTTATTAGGTTCTTCTTTATTGAGAAAAATTAATAACAAAAAAATTGCAAATAAAGTTTTTGTCTATGAAAAATCCCAAAAGCATATATCACAAATAAAAAAACTTCGAATTGGTGGCACTGTTATAAAAAATTTAGCTGAGGGTATTAAAAAATCAGATTTGATTATTTTCTGCACTCCCATGAGTTCCTATAAAGATTTAATTTTAAAGATGAATAGATATTTAACACCCAAACATGTTATTACAGATGTGGGATCTTCTAAACAGGAGTCATTTAAAATTATAAAAAAATATCTAAAAAAAAATATTTTCTGGACCTCAAGTCATCCTATTGCAGGCTCTGAAGTGAGTGGACCCAAACATGGAAAAGCAAATTTGTTTGATGATAAATGGTGTGTTTTAATAAAAGAAAAAGACACTAATCAAAAACATCTTTTAGTTCTTAAAAAATTTTGGAAAAAAATTGGCTCTAAATTAGTTGAAATGAGTATTGATAAACATGATAAAATTTTTTCTATCACTAGCCACCTTCCGCATTTAATTGCATATAATTTGGTGAAATCAGCTCAAGATTTTGAAAAACAAGAAAAATATGATCTTATAAAATACAGTGCGGGTGGCTTAAGGGATTTTTCAAGAATTGCAGCTTCTAATGAAATAATGTGGCGAGATATTTTCTTTAATAACAAAAAAAATATTTCAAAGGCGATTGAGCTTTTCATTAAAAATTTAAATTCATTTAAAAAAGATATTAATACTAAAAATAATAAATCAATCCTTAATAAATTAATAAATACCAAAAAAGTAAGAACAAAAATTATAAAACTTAAACAGGATATTGATAAGCCTGATTTTGGAAGAAATTAATAATTTCTTATATTACTTACTTTTTTAATTTTAAGATTTGCAGTTTTATCTATTCGATTGATGGTTTCTTTAATACCCATTATCAAAACTTTTTTTCTAGGCCCATATGCATGAATAAATTTTGATCGATTTAGACATAAACCAACATGGCCTTTCCAAAAAATAATATCACCCGCTTGAAATTTTTTAAGAGATTTTTTTTTACAATATTTGACTTGATCTTTCGTGTCTCGTGGAAAAAAAACTCTATTAAATTTAAAAAATATTTGAATTAAAGCTGAACAGTCAATACCATCTATACTTTTTCCACCCCAAAGATATTTTGTATTTAAAAATAGTTTAAGAATCTTTTTGAAGTTTTTTTCTACATAATTAATAGATTTTAAATTTCTTCTATTAACCCAAATATTATCTCCAAATCTAATATAATTTTTTTCACTTTCAAGATTAGAGACTGTACTAGAAAAATATAAATATTTGCTTGTTTTAACGAAGTTATTATTAATTTTTTTGAATACAGGGCTTTTTGGAGAAAAAACTTTAAAATCAGGATTGTGTATCTTTATAAATTTACTTTTTTTTATAAAACCAATGTAATTATCAAAGCTAGTTTTAATTTTAAACCAATCTTTATTTTTATTTAGTATTGTAAATTTTTCACCAAACAAAATTTGAGAGGTAACTTCAGATTTTGTTGAAGTTTTTGAATATATATTTCCAATAAATTTATTATAAAAATTATCCATCATTTAATTTTAACTTATTTTTCATTGACCAAAGTATTAAGAGAGAGGGAATAACCATTAACGCTGTTAAAATAAAAAATAGACCCCAATTTCCGTTTAGCAAATCAACTAGCGCTCCTGAAGAGGATGCCAGGGTTGTTCTTCCAGCAGTGCCAATTGATGCAAGTAAAGCATATTGGGTTGCCGTATAGGCTCTATCAACCAATAAGGAAATAAAAGCAACAAAAGCAACAGTTGCAAATGCTGCTGCTATATCATCAAATATTACTGCTATTGCAAAAAGTAACTCAGATTTGTCACTCCAAGCAAGTATGCTAAATAGGATATTAGTAGCCGCCATAACAATTCCTGCAAGAAACATCGCTTTTAAAACACCTGATCTGATTACAAAAAGTCCACCCAACAGTGTAAATACTACTGTAGTAATCCAACCTAATGTTTTTGAGTAGATTGCGATATCAGATTTACTAAATCCAATTTCTTTATAAAAAATTATAGACATCCTGCCAAGAAATGCCTCTCCAACTTTAAAGAGAAAAACAAAACCAAGTATTCCTAAGGCAATCGAAAAACCATTCTTTTTGAAAAAACTTATTATTGGACCACTGATAGTGCCGCCAATCCATACAGCAAATTTAGAAAAAAAATTATTATTTCCTAATTTATCTGAGATAATTTTATCATTTAAAAATTGTCTGTTTATTCTCTCATCTGAATTTTTTTCAGTCACAAACATTAACCCGATATTCATTAAAATAACTAGCACACCAAGAATTAAAAATGTAAGCTGCCAATAGTTTTCAAATCCAAAATTTTGAAGATAGTCAGCAGAAAATAAAGCTATTACTCCTCCAAGTTTATAACCACTCCACCAACCAACAACAGCCATTGCTGCTCCAGCTGCCATTGATTTTCCCTCATTTTCCCCTATTTGTTCAATCCTTAGAGCATCAACAGTAATGTCCTGTGTTGCTGATGCTATTGCGATTAATAGACCAACGCTAATCACTAGTGCCAAATTTTCAGTAGGGTTTATTAAACTCCATAAACCTAACGAGATTAATATTAATAATTGCATTAAAACAATCCATCCTCGTCTATGTCCAATTTTTTTTGTTAAATAAGGAATTTGAATTCGATCGACTAAAGGTGCCCATAAATAATTAAATGCATAAACTGCAAAAATCAATCCAGCCCAACCGACTGTAGATCTACTTAAACCATCTTCTTTTAACCATAAACTAAGACTGCTTCCGATAAGCACCCACGGAAAACCTGAAATTGCACCTAGTAATAAAATTTTTAACATTCTTTGATCAAAATAAATTGAGAATGTTTCAGACAATGATTGTTTTTTAATCTCAATCATAGTTAGTTTCGCCAAAACGAAGGAAGAAATAGTACTAGTATTGCAAATAATTCTAGTCTGCCAAGTATCATTCCTAAAGTTAAAATCCATTTTGAGATATCAGGTAGAGTAGAGAAGTCTCCATTTGGTCCAATTACCGATCCAAGTCCCGGTCCCACATTGGATATTGATGTTGCTGCTCCTGATATTGAAGTAACAAAATCTAATCCTGTTAAAGATAATAAAGCGGTCAAAATGAAAAAAATAACCAAGTACATATAAATAAAAGAAATGATTGATGATATGAACTTGTTATCAATAGGATTTTGATCATACTTTAAAATAAATACGCCTTTTGGATAAATTATTTTTTTCAGTTGATTTGCAACGAAAAGATATAATATTTGAATTCTAAATATTTTTATACCACACGTAGTTGATCCAGCACATCCTCCAATAAACATTAAGCCTAAAAAAAGAATTAATGTAAAGCTTCCCCAAGTATCAAACTCAGCGTTTACATAACCTGTGCCTGTTAATATTGAAATTACATTAAAAAATATTGATCTGAGATTTAAATCTGCAGCTCCACTTACAAAAAGATATATTGAAAGTATTATTATACTCGCAATAATTATTTTAAAAAAAGTTTTAATTTGAACATCATTAAAAATGATTTTCTTATCTCCACTGATAAATTTAATATATGCTATAAACGGTAAGCTGCCCAAAATTATAAAAATCATTGCAGAAATCTCAATTGACACACTATTAAAAAAACCAATAGATTCATTGTAATTTGAGAAGCCACCAGTTGCTATTGTGGTCATTGAGTGTGTTAAGCTATCAAAAAAACTCATACCAAATGCTTTGTAGGTTAATCCACATAACAATGTTAAGGAGGTGTAAATATAGATCAGTCTAAGAGCTATCTCTTTTGACTTTGGCAATATTTTTTCAGATGAATCATTGTTAGATATTTTAAAAAGCTGCATACCACCAACATTCATAATTGGCATTAAAGTGATCGCCATAATAATTATTCCTATTCCACCTAACCATTGAAGAATTGCTCTCCATAATAATATACTTTTAGGCATTTCATCGAGGTTTGAAATAATTGTCGATCCTGTTGTCGTAATTCCAGACATACTTTCAAAAAAAGCATTAACAAATGAAAAATTTAAATCAGAAAAAATAAATGGCAGTGATCCAAATATCGCAATACTTAACCATGATAATGCCGTTAAAAGAAAAGCTTGTTGTAAAGTTAATTTTTTATCATGATCTAAATTTGATAGAAAAAACAATATACCAAAAATTATTGTAACAAGAGACGCACCAAAAAAAGACGAGTCAATTTCAGAATAGATAAACTGAAAAATTATTGGAATAAACATGAATACACCTAAAATTATTTGTAAAATACCAAGTGTAAAAAAAACGGTTTTATAATTAGACATTTTGAAAGAACATTATTTTATGGTAAATAAATTTCAACACTATAAGAATTGGCAAATTCACTAAAATAAAAAGTGTAATTCATGATAAAAAAAGAAAACCTAGATAAAACTAATGCTTGGCCGTTTGTTGAAGCTAAAAAAATGCTTCGTGAAAGAAAATCACTAATTGAAAAAAAGGGTAAAATTACTCTGCAAACAGGATATGGTCCTAGTGGACTACCTCATATCGGAACTTTTGGAGAAGTTGCAAGAACTTCTATGATGGTAAATGCTCTTAAACAATTAACTGATTTGCCAACAGAAATAATTACCTTTTCTGATGATATGGATGGACTTAGAAAAGTTCCAGATAATGTTCCAAACCAAAAACTATTAGAGGATAATTTACACAAACCTCTAACAGAAGTTCCTGATCCTTTTGAGAAGTTTGATAGTTTTGGTGAGCATAATAATGAGATGTTAAAAAATTTTTTAGATAGTTTTAATTTTAAATATAATTTTAAAAGCTCAACCAAATTATATAAATCAGGATTTTTTAATTCCACACTGCAACTAATTTTGGATAATTATGATGGAATTATGAACATAATTATACCAACACTTGGAAAAGAGAGACAAAAAACATACTGCCCATTTTTGCCTATCTGCCCTGATACTGGTCATGTACTAGAGATACCTGTTTTGGAGATAGACAAAACTAACTCCAAGATTATTTTTGATAATGGTGGAAAAAAACTAGAAAAAAGTATTTTAGATGGAAATTGCAAGCTTCAATGGAAAGTAGATTGGGCTATGAGATGGTATGCGCTCGATGTTGATTTTGAAATGTATGGAAAAGATCTTATTGAGAGTGCAATTTTATCTACAAAAATTATTAAATTAATTGGTAAAAATAACCCTTCAGGATTTGCTTATGAATTATTTTTAGATGAAAAAGGGGAAAAAATTTCTAAATCAAAAGGTAATGGGATTACGATTGATCAGTGGCTAGAATATGCATCACCAGAAAGTTTATCTTTGTATATGTATCAAAATCCAAAAAGAGCAAAAAAACTTTACAAAGAGATTGTACCTAAAGCGGTAGATGAATATTTAGATTTTATTGAAAAAGCAAAAAAACAAGACGAGTTACAATTATTGATGAATCCTGTCTGGCATGTTCATAATGGAAAAATTCCGACAGAAAATTCAATTATGACATTTTCAATGTTGTTAAATTTAGTTGAAACTAGTAACGCAGATTCAAAAGATCTTCTTTGGAAATTTGTTAAAAAATATAAGCCAGATATAGATGAAAAAAATTTTCCAATATTTGATAGTCTTGTAGGCTATGCAATAAAATATTTTAATGATGTTATCAGATCACAAAAAAATTATAAAAAACCCAATCAAGATGAAAAAAAAGCTTTAGAAGCGCTCATTAAAAATCTTGAGAAATGTAATGATCAAATGTCGCCTGAAGATATTCAAACGTTAATCTATTCCACAGGTAAAGAAAATGGATACTCAGAAAATCTTCGAGATTGGTTTAAGTTAATTTATCAAGTAGTTTTTGGTGATGAGAATGGACCCCGTATGGGTTTTTTTATAAGTTTTTTTGGTGTTAATGAAACGAAAGAGCTTATAATGAGTAAAATTAGATAATGTTTTCAAATTTAAGATCTTTAATATTTAAACTAGATCCAGAAACAGCTCACAATTTAGCAATTAAATCTCTTAAATTAAATTTTATACCAAACGTTTTTGATAAAAATAATAATGAAGAGCTATTCAAAACTAAAATATTTAATAAATCAATTAATAACCCTATTGGTATGGCCGCAGGTTTTGACAAAAATGCTGAAGTATACAATCAATTATTCAAGTTAGGTTACGGATTTGTTGAAGTCGGGACCGTTACGCCCTTAAGTCAATATGGAAACCCTAAACCACGAGTATTTAGACTAGTTGAAGATGAAGCTTTAATAAACAGGTTAGGCTTTAACAATCATGGAGCCAATGATGTGAAATTAAGAATTCAAAATAATCCCAAAACAGGATTACTTGGAATTAATATTGGACCTAACAAAGATACTCAAAATAGATTAGAGGATTATTTAATTGGTATAAGAACTTTTCATGAGTTAGCAGATTATATAACAATTAACATCTCTTCTCCTAACACTGAAAATTTGAGAAACTTTCATGATGAAACAAAATTAGAGGAATTATTAACAGAAATTGAAAATGAAAAAAAAAAATTAAAATCCAAGATACCAATTGTGGTAAAAATTGCCCCAGATATTAAAGATAATGAAATAGAAAAAATTTCAAATGTTTTGTTGGCTAAAAATATTGAAGCTGCAATTATTTCAAATACTTCAAACGATACTAGAGAGAGATTAAAAGATATTCAAAAACATCAAAAAGGAGGTTTGTCAGGAAAACCCATTGAAGATAAATCTAATTTATTAATTAATAAATTTTATAAATTTTTAAAAGGACAAATAAAAATAATTGGTGTTGGGGGTGTAGACTCAGGTTTGAGTGCGTATAATAAATTTTTATCTGGTGCCAATTTAGTTCAGCTTTATACTGGCATGGTTTACAAAGGACCAAATATTGTAAACTTAATAAAAAATGAACTAGCAGAGCTGCTAGAAAAAGATGGAGTTAAAAATTTCAGTGAAATTATAGGAAATAGAAAATAAAATATAATTCTATTAACTTGACGCGAACCATATCACCCCTTATATAGTCGGCTACTATGTCAAAAAAATGCGAATTAACTGGTAAGATTCCAATGAAAGGTCATAACGTTAGTCACGCTAACAATAAGACAAAAAGAAGATTTTTACCAAATCTTAAAAAAGTAAAATTTACAAGTGAACTTTTAAAAAGAAGTCTTAAATTAACTGTCAGTAATGCCGGTGTAAGATCGGTAGATAAAAAAGGCAGTTTCGATGAATTTCTAAAAGTAGTTAAAAATAAAAATTTATCTCCAAGACTTAAAAAATTAAAAAAAAGTATTTTAATTAAATCTCCATTTCAAAAAAAAGCGACAGTATCTAAATCAGCTTAATGAATAAGACTTTTATAATCCTGTCATTTTTGATGGGTGTGATTGTTTTATCTTCCAATTATCTCGTTCAATTCCCAATAAACCATTATGGTTTAAATGAGATTTTGACATATGGTGCTTTTACATATCCAATTGCATTTTTAATTACTGATTTAGCGAATAGATCTTATGGAAAGCTAATTGCCCAAAAAATTGTTTATTTAGGTTTTTTTATTGGGGTGGGGTCCACCATTTTATTTTCTACAAACTTTCAAGATTTAATCTCAATCAGAATTGCTTTTGGTTCAGGAATTGCTTTTTTTGTAGCTCAGTTGTTAGATGTTCAAATTTTTGATCGATTGAGAAAAAAGAAGTGGTTTATAGCACCTTTAACGTCTTCAATTATTGCCTCTGTCGTTGATACCTTTTTATTTTTCTCAATTTCTTTTTATGCAACAGGAGTGCCATGGGTGACCTTATCTTTTGGAGACTTGTCAGTTAAGTTAATCGTCGCTTTGGCAATGCTAATACCTTTTAGGGTATTATTAAATACTTTTAAGCCAGTTTCTTAGATAAAAATTTATAACTTAAAATTTTGTAAGCTAATTTTGCTACTAAAAAATTATATGAATTAAAATTTTTTATTGGAGCAAGTTCATTAATATCAGCTCCAATAATATTTGAATTTTTTGAAGCAATTCTAATAATCTTTAAAGTTTCATCCCAAAGCAAACCTCCTGGCTCAGGTGTACCCGTTGCAGGCATTATACTCGAGTCTAATCCATCTACATCAAATGTGAGATATACAGTTTTGTTTTTTATCATTTTCTTAAATTTATTTAAGTTCCATTTAGCCTTATCTTTTGCCCAAAAAATATTAATTCTTGATGAGTTTTTTTTTAAAAATGGAATCTCACTTTGTGAAATATTTCTTATACCAAACGAAATAACCGATACATTTGGATAATCCAAACATCTTCTAATTGCAGAAGCATGTGAAAATTTTTCACCTTCGTAGCTATCCCTTAAATCTGCATGAGCATCAAAATGAAGAAGACAGATTTTTTTATGTTTTTTTACAAATGGTTTTAAGCAACCCGGTGTTATTGAATGCTCGCCCCCAAATGTCATTGGAAAAAGCTTTTTATTTAGTATTTCATTATTAATTGAAGACATTTTATCAAGTGCTTTGTTGATATTTTTGTCAATTTTGAAGGGTTTTAATGTTTTAATTCCAATTTTTTTATAAGGCTCGCAATTAAATTCTTCATCATAAAGCTCAACTTGGTGTGATGCTTTAATAATTTCTTTAGGCCCATTTTTAGTGCCACCACCATAGCTAACTGTTTTTTCTAAACCAAAAGGAACAATTACAACTTTTTCTTTGAAATTAAATTTATTATCTAAACCTAGAAATCCTTTTTTATTAGAGAGGTAATTCAATTTTTATCCAAAAATTTTTGTAAAGTTTTTTCTGTCTCTTTTTTTCCACTCACCCTTATGATAAGCATCACTAGCAATTAATGGTAAAACACTAGTTGCCTCTGCAAAAACCATTTGTTCTTTAGTTATATCCACTTTGCCCCATGAGCTGGCTTCTTTTAAAGTTGAACTACTGCACGCACCATCTCTAGAGTCGGCTACAGTTATTTGAACAGCATACTTATGCATTTCAACTTCTTTACCCAACAGCTCAGCACAAATAACTGTATCTTGAATAAAGTTTTTAGGCACACCACCTCCGATCATAAATAGTCCTGAACCTTTAGATCTTATTTTAATCTCAGTTAGTTCTCTGAATTCTCTAATTGAATCTATTGTCATGTGTTTTTTTGGATTCTTTTCTTGATGCATGACAAGCCCAAATCCTGCGCTAGAGTCTGTAAAAGCGGGACAAAATATTGGTACATTGTTATCATAAGCAGTTTCAATTAATGAGTCTTTCTTCTTTGAATTTTTTTTTAAATACTTTCCTATTTCTTGAATGAATTCTCGTGAAGTATAGCTTCTAGGTTCTAAAGTATCTGCAATATCACAAATAATCCTATCACACATTTGAAGCTCTTCTTCATCGATGTAAGTATCATAAATTCTATCAATGTAATTTTTTCTCAATTCTGTATCATCTTGAAATTGAGAACCTTGGTAATGCTTAAAACCAAGAGCTTCAAAAAAATCCATATCAATTATAGAAGCGCCAGTTGCAACAATGGCATCCACCATATTATATTTAACTAAATCTTTATAAATATTCATACAACCAGCCGCAGAAGTAGAACCGGCTAGAGTTAAAAAAATTGTACAATCTTTATCTGACAACATGTCATTAAAAATATTAGCAGCATTGGCGGTTTCTCTTGATACAAAAGACATTTTTTCCATTGATGAGATAATAGGTCTTGAATCAAAAGAGGTTATATCAATGTGTTCTACTGGATTTTTAAGAAAATCTTTTTTACTGTTGTGTGTAAGTTTTTTATCTTCTGACATTAAGCAACTAGAATAGCTTTATTAATGTCTCTATTGTATAAGCTCATGATTGGATCATCTTCCACTTCATATACTTCATCAGAATAAAATCCATTAAAATGAGTTCTAAAAGTTAGACCATATGCACCAAGCTGACCAAGTTCTATATAATCATTTTCCCTAATATTATTTGGAAGAACAAAAGGACCTTTCATATAGTCCATGCTATCACATGTAGGTCCAAAAAAACTAAAAGCAGTCATTTTTTTTGAGATAATTTTACTAGAATTTTCTTTTATCATTTTTGAAGGATAAACAATATTTGGTGTACCAGCATCAAATAGCGTTCCGTAAGTTCCATCATTAATATAAAGTTTTTGTTTTTTTCTTAAATTCACTCTAACAATTGTTGAGCCACTCTCAGCAACCAATGCTCTTCCAGGCTCACAAATTATTTTTGGCATATTTTCAATTTTTAAATTTTCTAAACTTTTTTTAATTTCATTAAAATACGCTATTAAATTATCAGGAACTAAATCAGGGTATATTGATGGAAAACCACCTCCAACATTAATATAATCTGGAATTATTTTAGTTTTTTTAATTATATTTCCAATCTCAGTTATTCCTTTAGCATATGAAATAGGATGCATACATTGTGACCCAACATGAAAACTTAATCCAACTTTTTTAGCATATTGTTTCGCCAACCTAAGCAGACCTAAAGCTTCAGAATTTAATGCACCAAATTTTTTTGATAAATCTATTTCTGCATGTTCGTTAGATACAGCAATTCTAACAAATAATTCTAGATCTTTTGCATTATCAGTGTTGTTAATAATTTTTATAAGTTCTTCTTTTGTATCTAAAGAAAATGTTTTAATTCCAAATTCAAAATAAGCCCTTTTAATACTTTCAGGACTTTTAATTGTGTGCATGAAAGAACATTTAGCTGAACTAGAAAATTTTCTTACTTGCTTAATTTCTTCTACCGAAGCAACATCAAATTGATTTATTCCACTTTCAATTAAAGTTTTAATTACTACAGGGTGTGGATTTGTTTTCACTGCATATAAAATTTCACCAGGAAAGTTTTTTTGAAAAAAATTGGAAGCGGATAATACTGATTTTTTTCTGATACAGTAAACAGGTTTTTCAGGTTTCAGTTGATTTATTAATTCTTCAACTGATTTAAATTTTTGCATTTATTTTGTCTCCAAAAAAAAATTTAATAAAAAAAAAGTTTTAAAATTTCTTGAAAAACCTTTTATAAAATGTGCAATTAAGCCAATAAATAGTTTATGTAAAGCAAATAATCATCTATTGAATTTTTTATATTAACCTCCATATAGGGTCTATGAAGAGCGAAGCTACACTTAAAAACCTAAGCGATTTTGATAATAAATCCTTACTAATCGTTGATGATGACAATCCTTTCAGAGAACGTTTATCCAGAGCAATGGAAAAGAAGGGATTTGAAGTCTTACAAGCTGAGAGTGTAAAAAAAGGTATTGATACAGTGAAAGTAAACAAACCAGGATTCGCTGTTGTTGATTTAAGATTGGCGGATGGAAATGGCTTAGAGGTTGTAAAAGAAATTCAAGCATCCAATCCTTCAAGCAGAATTATAATGCTAACCGGATATGGAAACATACCAACTGCTGTTGCAGCTATTAAAGAAGGTGCAATAGATTATTTAGCAAAACCGGCAGATGCAGACGATGTTGAAAAGGCTTTGTTAGCCGATCCTTCAAAAAAAGCTGCTCCTCCAGAAAACCCAATGTCTGCTGATAGAGTTAAATGGGAGCATATTCACAGAGTGTTTGAGTTATGTAATAGAAATGTCTCAGAAACTGCAAGAAGACTTAAAATGCACAGAAGAACACTACAAAGAATATTGTCTAAAAGATCGCCTAGATAAAACTTTTCAGTTTAATCAACTTTTTAACTAATAAGCTTAATAATAATATTTTAAAAGCTTCAGCTAACAAAAACGGTGCCACACCTAAGTTAAAAATAGGTTTGTCCCATCCAATTAATGTACCAAGCCACATAATTCCAAATAGATAAATAGTTGATACCGCTAAAGTAAGTTTAGCAAATATCATTAAAAAATTATCATTTAATTTTACAAAACTTGCAAGATAACAAGCAGACAAAAAACCAATTAGGTAACCCATCGTAGGACCAGTAAAGTAAACTAATCCAATTCCTCTTTCTGGTGAATTTGAAAAAACTGGCAGACCAACAATACCTTCTAATAAATATAAGCCCACTGCAGATAAACCAATTTTATAACCAAAACTTAAACCTAAAAGCAACACCACAAACGTTTGCATAGTCATTGGCACAGGATAAAAAGGAATTTTTACTTTTGCAGAAATTGTTAATAGAATTGAACCCAATACAACCGCAAATATTGATTTTATTAATTTAGTTTGAAAGTTTTGTTTTATAAGTTCCATAAATAATATTAACCTTTATTTATTTGATATTCTAGTAGTAAATTTTGAATTATTGAAAATGTATTTTTGTATTAATAGATGATAATACAATTTATATAACTTACATCTAATGAGTAAAATTCAAAAAACAGATCATTTTTATTTAATTGATGGATCGGGCTATATTTTTAGAGCCTATTATGCATTGCCTCCTTTAACCAGAAAAAGCGATGGATTACCGACAGGTGCGGTGAGTGGTTTTTGTAGCATGTTATTTAAATTGCTTGAGGATTCCAAATCTAATGAAAATCTTCAAAAGCCCACACATTTTGCAGTAATTTTTGACTCAGCTAGAAAAACTTTTAGAAATGAAATTTATAGTGATTACA
>VTPL01000007.1 GCA_008638165.1 Pelagibacteraceae bacterium | reverse complement strand
TTATTAATTATTAAACAAAAACCAACCCCACAGTTAAAAGTTTTTAACATTTCTTTGTCAGAAATATTATTCTCTTTTAGCCATTTAAATATTCTCAAAGTTTTTATTTTATTTAAATCTATATTTGCACACAACCCATCTGGTATAATTCTTTTGATATTATCAGATAATCCACCACCTGTTATATTTGCACAACCATTTAGTAATTTTCTTTTATTTAAATTAAGAACTTCATTTACATAAATTTTAGTAGGTTTAAGTAACTCTCGTTTAAGAAAACTATTCTTTCTTATATTAATCTTCTTTTTTGATATCACATGTCTTACAAGCGAGTATCCATTTGAATGAATTCCAGAGGAGGGGATAGCCAATATTAAATCACCACTTTTAATTTTTCTTTTATCTAATATTTTATCTTCATCAACAACACCAACCGCAAATCCTGCAATATCAAATTTCCCTTTTTCATACGTACCTGGCATTTCAGCAGTTTCACCACCAACAAGTTCACAATTAGCAATCTCGCAACCTTTTTTTATTCCTTTAATAATAGATTTAAGTTTACTGAGTATGATTTTATTTATTGAGATATAGTCTAGAAATAATATTGGATGTGCTCCCTGAACAATTAAATCATTAACACTCATAGCAACAAGATCTATGCCTAAAGTGTCATATTTATTCAATAAATTTGCTATTTCTACTTTAGTTCCCACACCATCAGTGCAGGCAACAATTTTAGGTTTTTTAATTCCTCTTGGGATATTAGAAATTGAACCAAACCCACCTATATTATTGAACTTTTTATTGCCTTTATTTTTTGATGAAATCTTGGAAATGAAATTAACAAATTTATCAGCTGCATCAATATTGACGCCACTTTTTTTATAAGTAAAGGTTTTATTAATCATTAGTATATTTTAAAGATGAATTATCATAAACATTTATATATTTTTTTTTTAACTCTAGCCCTAAGTTTATCTTTTTTTTCCACAAGTAAAGCTAAAGAATTTTTTATTAATGGCATTGAAATTCAAGAAAAACTCGAAAATGATTTTAATAAAGAAAACCTTATAAACAAAGGATTCAAAGAAGCATTTGATGAATTAATGAACAAATTAGTTCAATCAAAGAATTTGAATCTAGTTAAAGATAACAATCTTAACGAAATTAAAAGTATGATTGAAACATTTACTATTGAAGAAGAAAAATTTATTAACAAAACATACAATTTAAAACTTGGAGTTTCATTTGATAAGAAAAAAGTATTTGATTATTTAGAGGCTAAAAACATTTTTCCAACAGAAATAAAAGAGGAAATTTTTTTATTTTTTCCAATAATATTAGATCAAGTAAATAATGATATTTTGGTTTATTCTAACAATTTATTATATGACAAATGGAATTCTGAAGATCATAAAAATTTTTTAATAAATTATATTCTACCAACTGAAGACTTAGAAGATTTAAATTTAATTAGAGAAAATTACTCTGAAATAGAAAACTATGATTTTGAAAATATTATTAAAAAGTATTCAATAGATAATTCAATTGTTGCTATATTTTTTAAAGATGAAAAAGAAATTAAAATCTTATCTAAAATTATTGTAAAAAATGAAAAATTTATAAAAAGTAACTCTTTTAATAATATTAACTTCAAAGATGAAATTGAATTAAAAAAATTAATTAATGAGTTAAAAATTATTTACGAAGATTTTTGGAAACAACAAAACTTAATAAACACATCTATCAAGTTACCTATATCAATTCAGCTAGACTCAAAAAATTATGACTTATCTTCAACATTTGAAAAAGCATTGGATGAAATGGATCTTATAGGTAATTTTTCAATAATCAGTTTTAATAAAGATTTTATAGTCTATGAACTTACATTTAATGGCACTCCAAAAAATTTTATAAATATAATGAAAGAGAAAAATTTTAATTTTGATACTCAAAATAAAGTTTGGATTTTAAAATGACTGATTTAAATCAATTAATCATTAAGTTTGACTATGAAAAAAATTTTAAAGATGATGATTTTTATGTATCTAAAAGTAATAAAACTGTTTTTGAAACCTTAAGTAATTGGCCAAAATGGGAAAAGAATTTTTTAAATATTTCTGGTGATAGATATTCTGGAAAAACTCATCTTATCAATATTTTTTTAAAAAAATTTAAAGGTATAAAATTAAACGCAAATTCTTTATCTGATGAGGATATAAACAAAATTAAGATTTATGAAAATATAGTATTAGAAGATTTAAGTGAGAATGTTAATGAAAAATTAATTTATAGTTTATTTAATATTATAGATATCGATAACAAATATATAATAGTTACTTCAGAAAAACCTATTACGCTTATCAATTTTTCTTTAGCAGATTTGAAATCTAGAACAAAAAATTTTATATTACGAACTATCGATAAGCCAGATGATGAATTATTGTTTGCTTTGATTTTAA
Source organism: Pelagibacteraceae bacterium (assembly GCA_008638165.1). GTDB lineage: Bacteria > Pseudomonadota > Alphaproteobacteria > Pelagibacterales > Pelagibacteraceae > Pelagibacter. Next base: position 27,777 of record VTPL01000007.1, on the reverse strand, counting down.
AAAATTTATCAGATCGGCAAATATCAATTGATAAAAAACTTATAAATTTCATCATTAAAAGAATAGATAGATCGTATGGCAATATATCTAATTTCATATATAAGATTGACGAACTTAGTTTAAAAAGAAGAAAACCAATCGATTTTAAGCTGATTAGAGAAGTTTTGGGAGATTAATTGAGCAACAAATATCGAACACATAATTGTAACGAATTAAGAAAAGAACACGTAAATAGTGACGTTGTTCTCTCTGGTTGGATCAACAAGAAAAGAGATCATGGAAATCTACTTTTTATAGATCTTAGAGATAATTATGGGATAACCCAATGTATAATAGATAAAGAGAATTCATATTTTAACCAATTAGAAAAAACTCAATTAGAAACCGTTGTCAAAATTGAGGGAAAAGTAGTTAATAGGTCTGAAGAAACAATTAATAAAGAAATCGCCTCAGGAGAGATTGAGGTGGTGATCCAAAATTTTAAAGTCCTTGGCACTTGTAAAGAACTTCCATTACCAGTTTTTAGCGATCAAGAATATGCAGAAGAAATTAGATTAAAGTACAGATTTCTTGATTTAAGAAGAAAAAAAATTCATGAAAATATAATTTTAAGATCAAAAGTTATTTCATTTATTAGAAATGAGATGGGCAAGTTGGGATTTTTAGAATTTCAAACTCCAATTTTAACTTCTTCAAGTCCCGAAGGAGCAAGAGATTTTTTAGTTCCAAGCAGATTAAATCCAGGAAAATTTTATGCTTTACCTCAAGCTCCGCAACAATTTAAACAATTAATTATGGTTTCAGGATTTGACAAATATTTTCAAATTGCACCATGTTTTAGAGATGAAGATGCTAGAGCAGATCGAAGTCCAGGTGAATTTTATCAATTAGATTTAGAAATGTCTTTTGTAGAACAAGAAGATGTTTTTAATGTAGTTGAAAAATTAATGGTTAATACTTTTAAAGAATTTTCAAATAAAAAGTTGCTCTTTGATAAATTCCCCAGAATTACATACAAAGAAGCGATGTTAAAATATGGATCAGATAAACCTGATTTAAGAAACCCTTTAATTATAAATGATATTACTGAAATTTTTTCAAGAGAAGATGTAAAGTTTGAAATTTTTAAGAAACTTGTCAAATCAGGCTCTAAAGTGAGATGCATTGTAACAAAAAATACAAAAGATAAACCAAGAAGTTTTTTTGATAATATTGACAAATGGGCAAAAGAGCAGGGAGCATCTGGACTTGCGTATTTCACGTTTGAGAAAGATGAGATGATTTCAGGAAAAGGACCGGTCGGAAAATTTTTTTCATCAGCGTCTTTAGAAGAAATTATGAAATTGACTGGAGCTGAAGTTGGTGACAGTATTTTTTTAGCTTGTTCAAAACAACAAGAACTTGAAAAAATTACCTCATTAGCAAGGACTAAAATTGCAAAAGATCTTGATTTGATTGATGATGATGTTTTTGCATTTTGTTGGGTTGTTGATTATCCAATGTTTGAAAAAGATGAAGTAACTAATAAAATTGAATTTAGCCACAATCCATTTTCAATGCCACAAGGTGAAATTGATCAAATAAATTTTGATCAACCTTTAGATATATTGGCTTATCAGTATGATATTGTTTGTAATGGAATTGAATTATCTTCAGGTGCCATAAGAAACCATATACCAGAGTTAATGTATAAACTTTTTTCAATTGCGGGATATGACAAAAAAGTTGTTGATGAAAAATTTAGCGGAATGATTAATGCATTAAGTTATGGTGCGCCTCCACACGGCGGAATAGCTCCAGGAATAGATAGAATAGTTATGCTACTTGCTAACGAAAAAAATATTAGAGAAGTTACAATGTTTCCGATGAACCAAAATGCCCAAGATCTGATGATGAATGCACCATCAGAAGTTAACGAGAATCAATTGAAAGAGCTTAATATTAGTATAAAGACAAAAAAATAATTATTTTTTTCCTTTTAAACTAATTTTAACATCAGACAAATCAACTAGATTTTTTTTATAATTATTTCTTACAAACCCTTTACTTGTAATGTCTTTAACCATTTTCAATAATTGGTTCTGATCTTCTGAATTCGTATCCTCTTGATTAGTTGTTTCAGAACCACCTATAGATGGAGTATGAGCTAAATCTTCTCTATTTTGATATGAAATAGCTAGTTCTCTGAAAATATAATCAAGAATTGAAGTGGCACTTAAAATTCTGTCATTACCATAGACTTTTCCTGACGGTTCAAATTTTGTTCCAACAAAAGCACTGATATATTCATCTAATGGAACGCCATATTGCAAACCAAGAGACACAGCAATTGCAAAATTATTCATTAATGCTTTAACCAATTCTCCCTCTTTACTGGTATCAATAAAAATCTCACCAATTTTACCATCTTCATATTCTCCAGTATGCAAATAAACTTTATGATCTCCAATTGTGGCTTTTTGAATATAGCCTTTACGTCTATCAGGCATGCTAAATCTTTTCCCAGATTTTTCAGATTTAGTTAAAACTTGATTAACCGTTTGTTCAATATTTTCTTTTTTAATCTCTTTATTTGATGGAATTAAGTCAATTTTTTTATCGATAATCTTATTATTATTAGGGTCTAAGTTTTTTGTTTTTCTATTATCAAGTTTGACATCTAAAACCTCAAATTTTCCATCATCTCTTTTTTCAAGATTTTTTAATTCAGTCTCATTTATTTCATCAAGATAATGATTAACCTTGAATGTGCACGTGTAGTAAGTTTCAACTAAATATTTTGCCATTTTACCCCAAATTTAAAATTTATTTTGATTAATGAATCAATTGATTTATATACAAATCCAAATTTTAGTCTAATTTTATTTATACAATTAATAATTGAATATAAAAATTAAACAATGATGACATTAGTTAAAAAAATTTTCACTTGGTGGAATGTGGATACTTTTGGAACAAGATTGAAAACAATTTTTTTTGGAAAATATGCTGGCACAGATTCTTTTGGCAACAAATATTATGAAAGTAAAAATGGAAAACGATGGGTGATTTATTCAGATGAAATCGATGCATCGAAAATACCAGTTGAGTGGTATTCCTGGATGCATTTTACACCCAATAAAATTGAAAAAAAACATGAATTGGATAAATACGATTGGCAAAAACCACATCAGTCTAACCCTACAGGTACTGAAAATGCATATTATCCAAACAAAGATAAAGAAAATGTTGGACAAAAAAAATATAGAAGCTGGAAATCTGATTAAACTGTTTATTAATTTTATAATATATATTTTTTTTACTCAAATTACATACGCACAAACTAGCGATAATTTTATAGGCACTAAAACTGATATAAAAATTTTAGATAAAATTAGTTCAAAAAATGAATTGATAAATCTAAAAAACGGTGAAGAGACTATTTATAAAGATTTAGCTATTAGAGTCATGAGATGCACTAATTCAGAGTTAGATGATAATCCTGAGATTAAAGCTTATATTCAAGTAAGAGATTTAACAAAAAAAGATAATGATAAAGTATTTGTGTTTAATGGATGGATGTTTTCATCAAGTCCATCAATAGCTCCTTTTGACCATCCTGTTTATGATATTTGGCTAGTTAATTGTTATTAGATAATTTTTTCTTTATCTAACCAGCTTACGTTAAAATCTGAATCTATAAATTTTTTATGATTTAATAATTTTTTATGCAAAGGAATTGTAGTTGTAATGCCTTCTATAACAAACTCATCAAGGGATCTATTCATTCGTTGAATAGCTTCTGTTCTATTTCTACCATGACAAATTAGTTTACAAACCATACTGTCATAAAATGGTGTTACTTTATAACCTTGAAAAATTGCACCATCTACTCTTGTTCTAAAACCTGATGGCTGATGGCACATGCCTATAGTGCCTGGAGAGGGTTGAAAGTTTTTACTTGGATCCTCAGCATTAATTCTACATTCTATTGCATGTCCTCTTGGATTTATATCAGACTGTTTTAATGCGGTTTCTCCAGTATAAGCTATCCAAATTTGTTCCTTAATTATATCAACGCCAGTTACCATTTCAGATACTGGATGCTCCACTTGAACTCTTGTGTTCATCTCTAAAAAATAGAATTTTCCGTCTTCGTATATAAATTCTACTGTTCCAGCTCCCTCATATCCAATTTTACTGACCATTTTAACTGTTCGATCAAAAAGATCCTTTCTAATTTCATCATTTAAAACTGGGCTTGGTGTTTCTTCTATAAGTTTTTGGTGCCTTCTTTGAACCGAGCAATCTCTTTCATGCAAATGTACTGTTCTATTTTTACCAGCTAAAACCTGCACTTCAATGTGTCTTGGATTTTGAAAAAATTTTTCTAGATATATTTCATCGTTTCCAAAATATTTAAGTGCTTCAGATTTTGCAGTTGAAAACATAGTTTCAAATTCTTCTTCTTTTTGAACTATTTTCATTCCTTTTCCGCCACCTCCAGCTGAAGCTTTAATCAAAACTGGAAATCCAATTTTTTTACACAATTCTTTAGCTTCTTTAACATCTCTAACACCACCTTCAGATCCCTCAATTACAGGTAATCCATTTTCTTTTGCAATTTTTTTTGCTTGGATTTTATCTCCCATCATTTCGATTAATTTTGAAGACGCTCCAATAAATTTAATATTATTTTCCTCTAGCACTTTTGCAAAATTTGCATTTTCTGATAAAAATCCGTAGCCAGGGTGAACTGCTTCCGCGTTAGTAATCTCTATTGCCGACATCAGATTTGGGATATTAAGATAACTATTTGCAGGTTGATGTGATCCTATACAAACACTCTCATCTGCCATTCTTACATGCATACTGTCTCTATCGACATCTGAGTGAACAGCAACAGTTGCAATTCCCCATTCTTTGCAAGCTCTTATTACTCTAACTGCAATTTCCCCACGGTTTGCAATTAGAATTTTCTTAAACATTACTCTAGGATTATAATTGTTTGTCCAAACTCTACTGGCTGACCATCTTCAACACAAATTTCTTTTACCACTCCATCTGCAGTGGAAGGAACATGATTCATAGTCTTCATTGCCTCAACTATCATTATCGTGTCACCTTTTTTGATTTTTTTACCTACTTCTACAAATTTTTTAGCCCCAGGTTCTGGTGCATGATAAGCAGTTCCTATTATTGGTGAGGTAATAGGAGTTCCAGACGTTGTATTTTTTGCTTTAGGAGCAGTATCATTAATATTTGAAGGCTTTTGTGTAACAGGTATTGTCTGATTATTTATAGAAATATTATTTTTTGAAACTTTTATTTTTGTATCTTTTTCAGTAAATTCTATTTCTGTGAGGTTAAATTCATTTAGGTATTCACTCAATTCTTTAATTAAATTTTTATCTATTTTCATTTTTAATCATCTTCTCCAAAGAAATTATGGCTAAAATATAACCTTCTGAACCTAATCCAAATATTCCACCGGTAACAACGTTACTTATAAGGGATTTATGTCTAAATTCTTCTCTTTTATATATGTTAGATATGTGTAATTCAATAATTGGTTTCTTAAAGATATCAAGAGAGTCTCTAATAGCTACAGATGTGTGAGTGTAACCAGCTGCATTAATAATCATTCCGTCAAATTCGTTTCTTGCCTCTTGTATTTTATTTACAATATCACCTTCAACGTTTGATTGATAAAACTCCATATCTAATTTTAATTCATTTGCTTTTTTTAGACATTTTTCTTTAAGATTTTCAAATGTTATAGACCCATATTGTGATTGTTCTCGCTCACCTAATAGATTAAGATTAGGCCCATTAATAATAATTATTTTATTATTCATTCAGCACTTATATACGATGAAAAAAATAAAAAAAATAAAAATTAAAATTAATGGTAAAATAACGTCAATTGTTGAAGAACTAACTTTAGATAAATTAATAAGAAATCTAAAAATACCTTTAAGCAAAGTTGCTATAGAATTAAACAAAGAAATTGTGAATAAAAAAAATATTAACAAAATTAAATTAAATAACAAAGATGTTGTTGAGATTGTGCATTTTATAGGGGGAGGGTAGCAATGCTTGATAAATTAAAAGTTGCCAATAAAAGATTTAATTCAAGACTTATAGTTGGTACAGGTAAATATAAAAATATGTCTGAATGTGCTAAGGCAATTAAGCTTTCAGGAGCAGATATAGTTACAGTTGCTGTAAGAAGAGTAAATATTTCTGATAAAAGTAAACCTTTATTAATGGATTATATTGATCCAAAAAAAATTACATATTTACCAAATACAGCTGGATGTTTTACCTCAGAAGATGCTTTGAGAACTTTAAGACTTGCAAGAGAAATTGGTGGATGGAAGCTTGTCAAACTTGAAGTTCTTGGTGATAAAAAAAATCTATTTCCCGATATGATAGAAACTTTAAAATCGACAGAGGTTTTGTCAAAAGAGGGATTTAAAGTAATGGTGTATTGTAATGATGATCCTTTAATGGCTAAACGACTAGAAAATGTTGGGGCTTCAGCAATCATGCCTTTAGCAGCGCCAATAGGTTCGGGTTTAGGAATTTTAAATAAAATTAATATTCAAATAATAAGAAAACAAACAAAGTTACCTTTAATTATTGATGCTGGACTTGGTCAGGCTTCAGATGCAACGATAGCTATGGAGCTTGGATGTGATGGGGTATTAGTAAATACGGCTATAGCACGAGCTAAAAAACCTTTTGATATGGCTCAAGCATTTAAAAATGCAGTAATTGCAGGTAGACAATCTTATCTTTCAGGAAGAATAGAGAAAACTATTATGGGAAATCCCTCTTCACCTATAACTGGGATTATTTAGTATCTTTTTTAAAGAATTTTTTTTTATAATTTTTTTTTTTATAAAACTTTTTATTTTCTTTATTGCCTGAGAACTTGTCATCAACTTTTTGCTGTTCTAAGTTTTTTAGCTTTTCATGATGCTCAACTAGTTCAATAGTTTTGTTAGACTTGTTTTTCAGATCTATAATATATTCAGGAATAATCAGTGAATTATCTGTTATAATATCGATTTTCATTTTATTTTTTTTTTCAAAGTAAGTTAAATCATCAACAAAATTTTCTTTTAAAAAGTCAGAGATTTTTTCACAAACTTTTAGCTCTACAAATTTAGCCTTGCTTAGCACTGATTTTAACTCAACTATCTTCAAAAGTTTTTGAGCAAAAGACTCATCTGTTAATTCAACTTTCCATTTAACAGCACTTTCTCTTAGTCTTTGTCTGGACATTTCTAGTAAACCAAAATTGCTAATTCTACCAATTTGTATTCTTGCCCTATCTGTTCTGCATTTTTCTTTTAATCTTCTTTCAACCATTCTTCTATTTCCATAGCTAAGCATATCAATAAAATCTATAATTATTAGACCCGAAAGATCTCTAATTTTAATCTGTCTTGCTATTTCTTCTGCAGCCTCTAAGTTTGTATCAAGAGCTGTGCTTTCGACATTTTTTTGTTTAATCGAACTGCCTGAGTTTATATCTATAGATACAAGAGCTTCGGTCGGGTTAATGACCAAATATCCTCCAGAGTTTAATTTAATCTCAGACTCAAAAATTTGATTTAACTTTTGTTCAATATTTTCTTCAATAAATAAAGGTATCTTGCCCCTATATTTTTTAATTTTTTTGACATGGGATGGCATCATCATCTTCATAAAGTTTTGAGCTTTTTTATAACCTTCGTTACCTTCAATGATAATATTTTTTGTATTTTCATCGTACATATCTCGTAGAGTTCTTTTTATTATTTCACTTTCTTGGTGAACTAAAGAGGGGGCAATAGAATTTAGAGCAGTATCTTTAATTTGGTTCCAAGTATTTTTTAAAGTTTCAAGGTCTTGATTAATCTCATTTTTAGTTTTATTGCTTCCAGCTGTTCTAACAATTAGGCCCATCTCTTTTGGAATTTCAATCTCATTAAGAATAGATCTGATTTTTTTTCTATCTGCAGGATTAAATATTTTTCTTGAAATACCTCCACCTTTAGGAGTGTTTGGCATTAACACAATATATTTGCCTGCAATAGAAATGAACGTGCTTAGTGCAGCTCCTTTTTGACCTCTCTCATCTTTGATTACCTGAACTAGAATAACTTGATTAGGTTTTATCACTTCCTGAATTTTATATCTTTTAAATCTAAAAGGTTTTATTTTTGATTTATTATTTTCATCTTCAGTGATTTGTTTAACATTTTCATCCTGACTGCCATTTTCAGAAAGCTCTATATTGTCAATATTGCTGTTATCTTCATTTAGCTCAACTTCTTGATTTTCAATATTTTCTTTTTCAGCCTCAAGGGGATCATCGACTTCTAGTTTTCCCTCAGCTAGATTTTTTTCTTCTTTTGCTTCAACTTCTTTTGAAAGTTCTTCTCTAGCTTGTTCTTCTTGTTGTTTAATTATTTCTAAATCGCTTTTAGGGATTTGATAGTAATCTGATTGGATGTCATTAAATGATAAAAAACCATGTCTATCTCTTCCAAAGTCAACAAAAGCTGCTTGAAGAGATGGTTCAATTCTACTTACTTTACCTAAGTAGATGTTATTTTTTATAAGTGTGTTCTTTAGACCTTCGTACTCGTAGTCTTCAATATTGTTTTCTGATTTAAGAACAACTCTAGTTTCATTTGGATGCGAAGCATCAATGTATAAATTTTTTTCCATATTATTTGATTAAATTGATTCATTAGTATTAATTTTGTATTAAAAATTTTGTTTGTTAATAGTGCCTTATCTTTAACAAATTCCATTATATAATGGAATTAAAATGACAAATATAATCAAAAATATATTAATTGTTACTATTAGTCTTTTTTTACTTTCCCTTGTAACTATTTTGATTGTTTTATGGACTTTTTCAAACAGTATTCCAGATTATAAATTTTTAAAAAATTACAAACCCCCAGTATCAAGCAAAATGTATTCTGGTGAAGGTGATTTGGTTGCCGATTTTTCAACAGAGAAAAGGATTTTTGTACCTTATGAGGCTATTCCTAAAAATGTAATAAACTCTTTTTTGTCTGCAGAAGACAAGAATTTTTTTTCACACCCAGGTGTAGACGCAAAAGGTCTGATGAGAGCTGTTATTAATAATGTTGATAATATTCTTAATTCAAAAAGATTGGAAGGCGCATCTACAATTACGCAACAGGTTGCTAAAAATTTTTTGTTAACAAATGAAGTGAGTATCAATAGAAAAATTAAAGAAGCAATTTTGGCATTTAGAATAGAGCGAGCTTTGTCAAAAGAAAGAATACTAGAACTATATCTTAATCAAATTTATCTTGGAAGTGGTGCATATGGGGTAGCAGCTGCAAGTTTAGAATATTTTGATAAATCAATTAAAGAATTAAATTATAACGAGGCAGCTTTATTAGCTGCACTACCAAAAGCACCAAGTAAATATAATCCATATAGAGACAGAGATCTTGCAAAATTTAGAAGAGATTTAGTTTTAAATAATTTAAATGATAATAATTTTATTACTCAAAAGGAGTATATTCAATTTAAAGAAAGTCCAATTGAATTAAAAAAAACAAAAAAAGTTTTTTTTGAAGATTCTCAATATTATATCGAAGATGTAAGAAAAAAAATTATTGATCAATTAACTTATGAAAAAGTTTATAAACAAGGGTACAATATTAACACACCAATTAATCTTGAATTACAAAAAATAGCTACTGAGAGTCTTCGGAATGGATTGATTGCATATGATAGGAGAAAAGGTTGGAGAGGGCCATTAAAAAATATTGAGTATAGTAATGATTGGTTAGAAAAAATTGAAAAAAGTTTTTTACTAGAACAATCTATTGGATGGCAAGTTGCAATTGTTAAAGAGGTAAATCAATTTAATGCTAAAATTGAGACTGAAAAAAATATTAAGGGAATAATTGAATATAAAGATATATCTTGGACCAAAAAAAATTTTAAAGAATTATTAAGAGTTGGTGACATCATTTATGTTAAACAAATTAATCAAAAAAATTTCAGCCTTGAACAACTTCCAAAAATAAATGGTGGAGCTGTAGTGATGGACCCTTTTACGGGAAGGGTTCTTGCTTTGAGCGGAGGATTTAGTTTTAAAAATAGTGAATTCAATCGAGCATCACAGGCATTTAGACAACCAGGATCAGCTTTTAAACCTTTTGTATATGCACTTGCTTTAGAGAACAAATATACTCCATCTTCACTAGTCTTAGATGCTCCTCTAGTTTTAGATCAAGGTGAAGATTTAAAAAAATGGAAGCCTGAAAATTACGGCAAGAAATTTTATGGTCCATCAACATTAAGAGTTGGCTTGGAAAAATCTAGAAACCTTATGACTGTAAGGATTGCCCAAAATCTTGGAATAGATAAAATTGCCCAATTTTCAAAAGATATGGGAATATACGAAAAGCCTGAAGAGCTTTTGTCAATATCTCTTGGCTCAGCAGAGACTACATTATTAAATCTAACCTCAGCTTATTCATCATTTGTAAATGGCGGCAAGTTAGTAAAACCAATTATAATTGATAGAATTCAAGATGGAGAAGGAAATACAATAATTAATAATGAAAATCGAAGATGTGCAAATTGTGAAAGCATTTCATTTTCCAGTGGGAACTTTCCAAAAATTGAGGATAATTATAAACAAATCCTATCACCTCAGACAGCCTATCAAGTGACCTCTTTATTACAAGGTGTTGTTGAAAGAGGAACTGGAAAACAATTAAAAAAACTTGGATTGAATCTCGCAGGAAAAACTGGGACCACTAACGATAATACTGATGCTTGGTTTATTGGTTTTACCTCCAATATTGTAATTGGTGTTTATGTTGGTATGGATAATCCTGAACCTCTAGGAAAATTTGAGACAGGATCTAAAGCAGCATTACCTATATTTGAAGAATTTGTGAAAAAGGCTGTGAAAAAATCAGACGCAAGACCTTTTAAAGTACCTGATGATATTACTCTAATGGTTGTAGATCCCGATACTGGCACTAAAGCAAAATTCAATTCAAAAAATACAATTATAGAGTCTTATAAAAGCAAAAACATATCTAATGGAAAAATTTTGTATTCAAATAACGATAGATTAGATGCCAATAATATATTAAAGTTTTATTAATGGACGATAAATATTTAACTTTTAAAAAAGAGATAGAAAAAATTAATAATAGAGTTAAGGAGTATCTTTGAGAAAAATGATATTCAAACTAAGTTAAATAATCATAATAACAAAATGCTAGAAGATAATTTCTGGCAAGATAAATTAAAATCACAAAAGATTATAAAAGAAAAAAAATTATTTGAAGATTTAATAAATTCCTACCAAAATTCTGTTGGTCAAATTAATGATCTTGATGATTTATATCAACTTGCCTTAGAAGAGAATAATTCGGAAATTCAAAATGAAGTTAGTCAAAATATCTCTAACCTTAGAACGGTTGCAAAACAAAATGAAATAAAGTGTTTTTTATCCAATGAAGCAGATCCGTTAGATGCTTATGTTGAAATACACGCTGGAGCGGGAGGAACTGAAAGTCAGGACTGGGCAGATATGCTAAGAAGAATGTATTTAAAGTGGTCTGATAATAAAAATTTTAAATATCAGATAGTGAGTGAACACAGAGGTGATGAGGCAGGAGTAAAGTCAACAACTTTAAAAATTGAAGGAGACTATGTTTTTGGATGGTTAAAAAATGAAAGTGGTATTCACAGATTAGTTAGAATTTCACCTTTTGATTCAGGTGCTAGACGACATACAAGTTTTGCTAGTGTTTGGGTTTATCCAGTTGTTGATGAAAACATTAATATAGAAATTTTAGAAAAAGATTTGCGTATAGATACTTATCGATCAAGTGGAGCAGGTGGACAACATGTTAATACTACCGATAGTGCTGTTAGAATAACACATTTACCATCAAAAATTGTTGTCCAATGTCAAAATGAAAGATCACAACATAAAAATAAAGAAACATGTATGAATATGTTAAGAGCAAGATTATATGATTTTGAGATGAAGAAAAAAGAACAACAAAATCAAAATAACGAAGCTACAAAATCTGAAATAGGTTGGGGCCACCAAATAAGATCTTATGTTCTTCAACCGTATAGACTAGTAAAAGACAATAGAACCAATCATGAAAGCACAAGCCCTGATAAAGTTTTAGACGGAGAAATTGACGAGTTTTTAGAAAAATCTTTATATCAAATAAAATGATAAAAATTGTTTACAGATTGTTTATTAGTTTAACACTAATTATTGCATTGATAGTTATTTATCTAAGTATAATTGGAGTAAAAACAGATAAATTTAATAACCAGATAACTTCAAAAGTTAGAGAGATTAACTCAAATCTGGACTTAAAATTAAATCAAGTTAACATTAAATTAAATCCTCTTTCATTTACAGTTGATTTAAAAACTTTAGGAACAGATCTTTCCTACCAAGATAACATTATTCAACTTGAAAACTTAAAGTCTCAAATTTCACTAAAATCAATTTTTAAAAATGAATTTGCAATATCAGAGTTAGCAATTTCAACTAAATCTATTGCTTTGAAAGATTTAATTATTCTAGTTAAAGAGGTAAAAAATTATCAACAATTATTCATCGCAAACGAGATTATAGATAATGGATATATTGTTGCTGATTTAAAATTTGAATTTAATGAAGTTGGAAATATTAAAGATAACTTTATCATTAAAGGCCTGGTTAATAATGCTGAGTTAACTTTATCAAATAAAAAAGTAACTAAATTAAATTTTATTTTTCAAGCCAACAATAAAGAATTAAATTTAGAAGATTTGACATTTTTATTGAATAATAAAAGCTTAAATATCCCAAAACTTAATGCTAAAAAAAATGATGATAACTTTTTAGTCACAGGAATTGTAAAAAATAAAGATTTAAATTTTGAAAAAAATGATATTAAAAAATTTTTAGATAATAAATTAATAAATAAAAATTTAAACAATTTATCATTTAATTCTGAGTCTAATTTTAAATTTAATATAGATAATAAATTAAAAATTAAAAATTTAGATATTCAAGCATCTGTTAATGTTAACAAATTAGATATTGATAACTTTATAGGTGATAATTCTATTCTACCAAATATTAAAAAAAACTTAGTATTTGAAAATCAGCAAATTAAAATTAATTATAATAAAAGCAAAATTGAAATAACTGGATCAGGCAATATTTTTATTCAAAATAATTTAGATGTTATCAACTATCAAATAACAAATATCCAAGACAACTATTTATTTAATTTAGATTTTGAAATTGAAGACAATCCATTAATTCTAAATTTTATTAATTTTGAAAAAGATGTTGAAAGTAGTTTAAGCTTAAAACTTAAAGGAGCTTTAAAAAAAGATAAATTAAAATTTGATCATATTATTTTAACAGAGGATAAAAATATCATTTCAATTGAAAATTTGCAGTTATCCAAAGATTTTAAAATTGATGAGTTAGAAACTATAAATTTGAATTTTGAAGATAAATCAAAACTTAAAAATGAGTTAAAACTTAAAAAAGATAAGAATGTATACGTTATCTCAGGAGCAAGTTTTAACGCTGATCATCTTATAACTGAGCTTTTAAAATCTAATGAAGATAATAAAAAAAATTTTTTTAGTAAAGATTTTGAACTAAAAATTAATGTTAAAAAAGTTTATTTAGATGCAAATAATAAAATTGATAATTTAAAAGGTAAAATTATTTTAAGTAATAATGAAGTTGTTAATTTGAATCTAGAATCAGATTTTTCTAATAATAAAAAAATTACATTTACAATAAGAGATAATAATGGTGAAAAAATAACCACATTGTTTTCAGATGAAGCAAAGCCTTTAGTTGACAGATATAAATTCATAAAGGGTTTTACTGAAGGAAAGCTTGATTTTTATTCAAGTAAAAAAAATAACGAGTCTAAATCAAATTTAAAAATTTATGATTTTAAGTTAAAGGAATTGCCCGCATTAACAAAAATATTATCTTTGGCATCACTACAAGGTATTGCTGATTTATTATCTGGTGAGGGAATACGATTTAGTGAGTTTGAGATGAATTTTGATAACAAAGCAGATCTCATGACCATTAATGAAATTTACGCAATCGGACCAGCGATATCTATTTTAATGGAGGGATATGTTGAAAAAGATAATCTAGTTAGTCTTAGAGGAACACTTGTTCCAGCAACAACCATAAATAAAACAATAGGTTCAATACCTTTAATAGGAAATATATTGGTTGGACAAAAAGTTGGTGAGGGTGTTTTTGGCGTTAGCTTTAAAATTAAAGGACCACCGAAAGATTTGGAGACAACTGTAAATCCAATCAAAACACTTACACCAAGATTTATAACAAGAACATTAGAAAAAATTAAAAAAAATTAGTTAAGTTCAATTTTAATATGTCTTTTTTTTCCTAATGATAGTTTTATAAAATTATCATGAAATAATTCTGTAGAAATAATCTTTTTTTCATCAGTTACAATTTCATTGTTAATTCTAACACCGTTACTTTTTATTAGTCTTCTGACTTCACTTTTTGAATTTTCTAATTTAGATAAAACTACAAGATCTAAAATACTAAAATCTGCATTCAATAGATCTTTCTTGATTTTAACTGAGGGAAGATTGGATCCCGTTGAGTTTTCTGAAAAAGTTTCTCTAGCTATTTTTTCAGAGTTTTGAGCTTCTTTCTCTCCATGAAGCATTTCAGTAGTTTTGTTGGCTAATAAAACTTTAAGCTCATTAATATCGTTATCTTTAATATTCTCAATTTCTTCAACTGTTAAATCCGTAAAAATATTTAGAAATTTTATTACATCTCTGTCGTCAGTATTTCTCCAAAATTGCCAATAATCGTATGGTGATAAAAATTTTTTATCTAACCATACGGCACCATTTTCTGTTTTGCCCATTTTGGCACCTGTAGCTAATGTAATCAATGGTGTCGTTAATCCATAGGCTTGATTATTTGAATATCTTTTTATTAGATCAACTCCATTAACAATATTTCCCCATTGATCAGAACCACCAATTTGCAAAACACAATTTTCTTTTTGATTTAGTTCTAAGAAATCATATGCTTGTAAAATCATATAATTAAATTCCATATAACTCAGTGATTGTTCTCTATCTAATCGAGTTTTTACACTATCAAAAGTCAACATTTTATTAATTGTAAAATGTTTTCCAATATCTCTTAAAAAAGAAATATAATTTAAATCTTTTAGCCAAGAATAGTTATTCACAAAAATTGGTTTTGTATCTTTGTTATTAGAAGATAAGTAATTTTTTAAAATATTTTCTATATTTTTCGTATTTTTTTCAATTTCATTTTCATCTAAGATTTTTCTTGTTTTATCTTTTCCAGAGGGATCGCCAATTCTGGTAGTACCACCACCTAACAAAACAATTGGCTGATGACCGTGTTTTTGTAAAAGACGTAGACACATTATTTGAAGCAAGCTACCTACATGTAAACTTTCAGCAGTACAATCGAAGCCAATGTAGGCTTTTATTTTTTTTTGATTAAGTAAATCAGATAATTCATTTTCATTAGTACATTGATAGAAAAATCCTCTATCTTTAAATTCTTTTAAAAATTTGTTCATGAGCTTATAGTTCTACAATATACAAAAATTTCTAAAAAAAAATTAAATATGAAAAAAAATATATTTTCCGTCTTAGGCTTAATGAGTGGAACTTCGATGGATGGAGTAGATATATCTTTAATTAAAACTGATGGTTATGATTATTTTGAGCAAATATCTAATAAATTTTATGAATTTAGTGACGAATTATACAAAGATTTAATTTTTCTTAGAGAGAGCATAAGTGAATTAAAAGATTTAGATAATAAATTTTCAATAATTGATGAAATTGAAAAAAAATTCACACTCTTCAATGCTCAAGTTATCAATGAATTCATAAAACAAGAGCAAACAAGGCCTGAAATAATAGGTTTTCATGGCCAAACAATTTATCACAACTCAAAAGCCAAAATTTCTAAACAATTAGGAAATGGTGAACTTTTATCTCAATTAACAAATTGTACAGTTGTTAATAATTTTAGAAAACAGGACTTAGATAATTATGGTCAAGGGGCACCACTGACTCCTATTTTTCATTATTTAATCTCAAATCAGATAAACAAAAAAAACAAATTAACTTACCCTATTAATATAATTAATATTGGTGGAATAACTAATGTTACTACAATTTTAGATAATAAAGATATTGATAAACAAATTTTTGCATACGATATTGGTCCGGGTAACTGTTTAATTGATGAGTGGGTAAGAAAAAAAAGTAACAAAAAATTTGATGAAAATGGTTCACTAGCTTTATCTGGAAAAGCTAATCAATTAATTTTAAATCAATCTATAGACAACTTTCAAATCTCTTCAATAGAAGAGTCAATGGATATAAATGATTTTGATATCTCATTTGTAAAAGGTTTAAATCTTGAAGATGGGTGTGCAACCTTAAATGAATTCACTGCTTATTTAATTTCAGAAGGTTTAAAAAAAATTAATCAAATTAATAATATCGAGGTTAAAAACTTTATTATATGTGGCGGAGGTAGAAAAAATAAAAAACTTGTTGAAAATATTTATAAATATATGAGTGATGAAAAATTGATTATCAAAGATATTGATGTCTATCAGTTTGATGGAGATTTTATAGAGTCACAAGCATTTGGATATCTTGCTGCAAGAAGAATTTTAGAATTACCAATCACCTTTCCAACAACTACTAGATGTAAAAATCCGTCTTTAGGTGGTCAGATTATTAAAAATTATTAGTAAAGTGCAGTTTCTTTTTTAATATATTTGTCTAAATACTTAACTAATTGATCTTCACTTTTTGAAAAAAAATGATTTGCATCAGGTACAGATTGAAATTCAACCTTTATTCCTTTTTGTGCACTTAGTCTCTTGTCTAGCTCAGTGATATATTCTAGAGGGACTAGCTCATCTTTTTTTCCATAGATCATCATTCCAGAAGTAGGACATGGTGAAAGAAATGAAAAGTCATAAGCATTTGGTTGTGGGGAAATTGCAATAAATCTATTTATTTCAGGTCTACGCATAAGTAGTTGCATAGCAATAAGAGATCCAAATGAAAAACCAGATACCCAACACTGAGAGTTGTCAAAATTTTCTCTTTCAAGCCAATCTAAAGCTGCCGCAGCATCAGCTAACTCTCCTTGACCATTATCAAATTCGCCATCACTTTTACCAACACCTCTAAAATTAACTCTACAAACTGAAAAATCATTTTCCATAAATGTTTTAAAAGTTTCTACAACGACTTTATTATTCATTGTTCCACCATATTGTGGATGTGGCTGAAGAACCAAAGCTACAGGAGAGGTATTTTTTTTACTTTTGAAATATTTTGCTTCAAGTCTTCCAGCAGGTCCAGGTATAAAAATTTCTAGTATTTTATTGTCCATATTATTTTAATTATAATTAAAAAGACGCTTATTTAGCATATCTCTGTGTCAAAATGTTAGTACTTTTTTAACCAACCTATACTTGACTATTTTAGTCAAGTATCTATATACCCCTTTAAATCATTATATTTTATGAAATTAACCTCAAGAGGAAGATATGCTGTTACCGCTCTAGTAGATTTAGCTAGATTTAAGAGTGATAACCCAGTTTCTCTAAGAGACATATCTTTAAGACAGGGCATATCTATAGATTTTCTTGAACAAATTTTTTCAAAACTGAAAAAAAAAGAAATTGTTCAAAGTATTAGAGGGACTCAAGGTGGATATATTTTAAGTAGACAACCCAAAGAAATTAAACTTACCAATATTTTTGAAGCAGTGGATGAAAAAGTAAAAACAGTTCAGTGTAAAAAAGAGTCTAAAAAAGGTTGCAACGGAAAAGCAACTAAATGTTTAACTCACAATCTTTGGGATGAACTGGAAAACCATATCAATAATTTTTTTGAAGAAAAAAGTTTAGAAGATTTAATAACTAAAAAAACACAAGAAAGAATTCAAAATGGACACTAGAGAAAAAGATATAGAGAAGCTTAAAGATTATAAATATGGTTTTTCAACTGATATTGAAAGTACTAGGGCGCCAAAAGGATTAAATGAGGATGTCATCAGATTTATTTCTAATATTAAAAAAGAGCCAGAATGGATGTTAAAATTTAGATTAAATGCATTTGAAAGATTTAAAGTTTTAAAGGAACCAAATTGGCAGAAACCCAAATATCCAAAAATTGATTATCAAGATTTATATTACTATTCAGCACCAAAAAGTATGGACAATAAACCAAAAAGTTTAGATGAGCTTGATCCTAAACTTTTAGAAACATATAAAAAACTTGGTATTCCTCTTCAAGAACAAGCAAGAATAAATGGAATAGCTGTTGATGCAGTATTTGATTCAGTTTCTGTTGCAACAACCTTTAAAGAAGAATTAACAAAACAAGGTATAATTTTTTGTTCGATGTCAGAAGCAATTCAAAAACATCCTGAACTAGTTAAAAAATATCTTGGTTCAGTAATTCCAACAACTGATCATTTTTTTGCTACACTAAATTCAGCAGTCTTTACTGATGGATCTTTTGTTTATATTCCTGAAGGGGTTAGGTGTCCTATGGAACTATCAACTTATTTTAGAATTAATGCATCTGAAACTGGTCAATTTGAAAGAACTCTCATAATAGCAGACAAGGGAAGTTATGTAAGTTATCTAGAGGGTTGTACAGCTCCAATGAGAGATGAAAATCAACTTCATGCAGCTAATGTAGAATTAATAGCACTTGATGATGCTGAGATTAAATACTCAACAGTTCAAAATTGGTATCCAGGTGATGAAAATGGTAAAGGCGGAATATATAATTTTGTTACAAAACGAGGATTATGTAAGGGTAGAAACTCTAAAATTTCTTGGACACAAGTAGAAACAGGATCTGCCATTACCTGGAAATACCCAAGTTGCATATTAAAAGGCGATAACTCTACAGGTGAATTTTATTCAATTGCTATTACTAACAATCATCAAAAAGCAGACACCGGAACAAAGATGATCCACCTTGGAAAAAACACAAAAAGTAAAATTATCTCAAAGGGAATTTCGGCAGGAAAATCAGACATGATGTATAGAGGTTTGGTAGATATTTCGTCAAAAGCAGATAATTCTAGAAATTTTACTCAATGTGACTCACTTTTAATGGGAAATAAATGTGGAGCTCACACAATTCCTTATATTAAAAATAAAAATATCAAATCGAATATAGAGCACGAAGCAACCACATCAAAGATTAGTGATGAACAACTCTATTACTGTAATCAAAGAGGATTAAGCCAAGAAGAAGCGGTAAGTTTAATTGTAAACGGTTTTTGCAAGGAAGTTCTGCAACAATTACCTATGGAATTTGCTGTTGAGGCACAAAAACTTGTAGGAATAAGTTTAGAAGGAAGTGTTGGTTAAAATGCTATCTATTCAAAATTTAAAAGCAAAAATTGACAACAAAGAAATCTTAAAAGGTTTAAATTTAAAAATTAATGCTGGAGAGGTCCATGCAATTATGGGACCTAATGGGTCAGGTAAAAGTACATTATCAAATATTTTATCAGGAAAAAAAGGCTATGAAATCGAAGGAGTTGTAGATTTTAATAATGAAAATTTATTAAATTTAGAAACAGAGGAGAGAGCTCACAAAGGAATATTCTTAGCATTCCAATATCCATTAGAAATTCCAGGAGTAAATACCAATACATTTTTAAAGACGTCTTTAAACGCTATAAAAAAAGCAAGAGGTGAAAAGGAGCTTGATGCTCTAGAATTTTTAAAGCTAATCAAAGAGAAATCTAAAGAATTAAAATTTGATGAAAAAATATTAAGCAGACAATTGAATGTTGGTTTCTCTGGTGGTGAAAAAAAGAAAAATGAGATACTTCAAATGTCAATTTTAAATCCAAAACTATCTATTTTAGACGAAACAGACTCAGGTTTAGATATTGATGCGTTAAGAATAGTTTCAGAAGGAGTTAATTCTTTAAGAACTAAAGATAACTCTTTTTTAATTATTACTCATTATCAAAGATTACTTGATTATATAAAACCAGACTTCGTTCACGTTCTTAAAAATGGACAAATTATTAAATCAGGTGGACCAGAGCTTGCAATGGATTTAGAAAAAAAAGGTTATGAGGATTTTGAGTAATGCTTGATATATTTCAATCGAATTTTGACAAATTAGTTAAGGAAAAAAATTTTTCTCCAGAAGAATTAAAGATAAAAAAATTAAATTTTGATAATTTTTTAAAAAATGGTTTTCCAAATAAAAAATTAGAAGATTGGAAATTCTTAGATTTAAATCAAATATTAAATTCAGAATTTGAAAATTTTGATTTTGACCAAGCAAAATTTGATACTCAAATAGAATTTTTTAAAATAATAAAGGATTTTGATCACAACCAAATTTTTTTATTAGATGGCGAATTATTTAAAAATAATTTTGAATTTGATGATTTAGATAAAATTAAAATATCTAATAGAGAATACTTTAATGAAAAAATAAACAAAAATAGTTTAGTGAATTTAAATCACGCATTTATTAAAAAAAGCATTAAAATTGAAGTTTTAAAGGGTTATAGAGCAAATAAACCAATAGTTATTTACAATTATATTTCAGATCAAGCTAAGTCCTCTGTAATTAATTCTAACATAAATATAGAGCTTGGAGAAAATAGTGCATTAGAGTTAATAAATTTATCTAACTCACCTAAATGTAGTAATTTTTTGAATAGCTATTGTGGTATAAATATAAAAGATAATGCCACACTAAAGGCTTTTAATATCAACGAAGGAAAAACAAACACTATTGAATATAATTATAACGAAATCGACTTAAGCAAAAATAGCCATTTGGAATATTTTATTTATTCAACTGGTTCTACGTTTGCTAAACATGAAATTAATTGCTCTTTAAATCAACCTTATGGTTCAGCAGTTATTAATGGTGTTTTAAATTTAGAAAAAGATAATCAACATGAAATTAAAACAGTCATAAATCATAATGACGAAAATTGTCGAAGTTATCAACTTATTAAAAATGCACTTAATGATAATTCCAAAGGAGTTTATCAAGGAAAAATTTTTGTCGATCAAAAAGCACAAAAAACAGATGGTTATCAATTGAGTAGAGCGCTTTTACTTAGTGAGGAAACCGAGTTTAATGCTAAGCCTGAATTAGAAATTTATGCTGATGATGTAAAGTGCTCACATGGGTCAACATCTGGAAATATTGATGAAAATGCAATTTTTTATCTTATGTCTAGAGGTCTATCTTACAATCAATCAAGACAATTGCTTATTAATGGTTTCTTACAAGAGGTTATAGAAAAAATATCAACACCTGAGATTAAAAAGTTAATCAAAAAAATAACTGGAATTAGAGATGAAAATTGATCAGATAAAAAAAGAGTTTCCAATCTTTGATGAAAAAATTCAAAATAATGATCTTGTTTATTTAGATAGCGCTAATTCATCTCAAAAACCAAAAATTGTTATTGATAGGATTAATGAATTTTATACAAAACAGTTTTCCAATGTAGGAAGAAGTGTTCATTATTTGGCTGTTGCAGCAACAAACATGTATGAAAATACAAGATCATCAGTTCAGAAATATATAAACGCAGAAGATAAAAATGAAATTGTTTTTACAAAAGGTGCAACAGAAGCTCTCAATTTAGTTGCAAATACTTTAGGACAAAAATATTTAGAGGAAGGTGATGAAGTAATAATTACTGAACTTGAGCATCACTCTAACTATGTGCCTTGGCACTTTTTGAGAAAGTCAAAAAATATAAAAATTAATTTTGCAGAAATAAATGAATTTGGTGAAGTGCCTATCGAGAATATTGAAAAGTTGATTACCGCTAAAACAAAGATCATTGCCGTTAATCATTTGTCAAATGTAACTGGTGCGATTTTACCAATTAAGGAAATAACACAATTAGCTCATGCCAAAGGAATAATTGTTGTTGTTGATGGGTGCCAAGGAGCTCCACATTTAAAAATTGACGTTCAAGATTTAGATTGTGATTTTTATGCTATTTCTTGTCATAAAATGTATGGACCGACAGGTTTAGGTATACTGTATGGTAAAAAAAAATGGTTAGAAGAGTTACCCCCTTATCAAGGCGGTGGTGGAATGATCAAAGAAGTTAAAAAAGATCGCATTTCTTACGGTGATTTACCTAACAAATATGAGGCTGGCACAATGGCAACAGCTCAAGTTATTGCTTTTGATCAATCGATTAAGTTTTTAGAAAAGGTTGGTATTGAAAATATTATTAAACATGAAAAAGAGTTAATTGAATACGGTCAAGAAATTTTAAAAAAAAACAATTCTGTTAAATTAATTGGTAATCCTAAAAATAAAGGTGGCGTATTATCATTTACAATTGAAGGAGTTCATCCTCATGATATTGCAACTATTTTAGATGAAGATGGTGTAGCAATAAGAGCAGGACACCACTGTTGCCAAATCCTTCATGATAAATTGGGAATACCCGCTAGCGCTAGAGCTTCCGTTGGTATCTATAATACTAAAGAAGACTTAGACCAATTAAATGAGTCTATTAATAAATGTAAAAAAATATTTGACCTATAATGAATTTAAAAGAATTATATCAAGAGATTATTTTAGAACACGGAAAAAATCCTAGAAATTTGAGAAAAACTGAAAATTTTAATAAAGATGCAAAAGGTAACAATCCATTGTGTGGTGATAACGTGCACGTATACTTAAAGTTAGATGAAAATAAAAAAGTTCATGACATTTCTTTTGAGGGTAGTGGATGTGCCATATCGATGGCTTCTGCATCGATAATGACGGATCTAGTAAAGGGTAAAACCGAAAAAGAAGTTAAAGAAATTGTTGAAGATTTTCTTGGCATGATTAAAGAAAATCCAGATTTAAAAACAAATCTATTGAAAGATGATGAAAAAACAAAACTAATGTGTCTGTCTGGAGTAAAACAATATCCAATGAGAGTTAAGTGTGCAACTCTATCGTGGCATACGTTAGTAACTGCTATTGATAAAGATAATGTAGAAGTAAATACCGAAAGAAGAAATTAGATATAATGAGCGTTAAAGAAAAAATAATTGAAGAAATTAAAAAAATTTATGATCCTGAACTGCCAGTAAATATTTATGAACTGGGTTTAATTTATGATATTCAGGTAGAGGATAAAAAAGCAAAAATTAAAATGACATTAACAACTCCTAATTGCCCAGTTGCAGAAAGCTTACCAAAAGAAGTAAAAGATGGTGCAATGCAAGTTGAAGAAATTGATGATGTAGATTTACAATTAGTTTGGGATCCACCATGGAATAAAGAAATGATGTCTGAAGCTGCAAAATTGGAATTGAATTTATAATGAACCCAATAATTAAACTTAGTGATAACGCCGCCGAAAGAATTAAAGAAATCATGTCTCAAGCTGAGAAAGATGCTTTAGGTGTAAGAGTTTCAGTTAAATCTGGGGGTTGTGCTGGCATGTCTTATGTAATGGAATACACAAAAGAAGCGAATCCAAGTGATGAAGTAATTGAAGATAAGGGTGTGAAAGTGTTTGTCGACTCAGCAGCCATTATGTATTTATTGGGTACAGAAATGGATTATAAAAAAGAGGAATTATCCTCTTCATTTGTATTCAATAACCCCAATGAAACAGAGAGATGTGGTTGTGGAGAGTCATTTAAAGTAGAGTAGGACATAATATCCCACTAATTGCATATCAGTATTGCAATAAACACATAACTACTATATATGTTAGTCATGAACACATTTGAATTTAAAAATCTTGTTAAATCACTAAAAAACTCTCTTCAGCAGAGAACTTTTTTTAAAGACCTAAGAAAAGAAGTAGAAACTGGTGCCAATGGCACACAAGACTACGTGGTCAAAAAAGGTGTTAACAAAGATACAGTTGCAACTACTAGACAGTAATTAATTACTAGCTACTGTAGTACATCTCAAACTCAATAGGATGAGGTGCGTGTTCAAATCTTTGAATTTCTTCAAACTTAAGTGCAATATAAGCATCAATTTGATCATCAGTAAAAACTCCACCTTGAGTTAAAAACTCTCTATCTTTATCTAAACTTTCCATTGCTTCTCTTAACGATCCACAAACTGTTGGAATAGCTTTTACTTCTTCAGGTGGAAGTTCGTATAGATCTTTATCAAACGACTCACCTGGATGAATTTTATTTTTAATTCCATCAAGTCCAGCCATTAGCATTGCAGCGAATGTTAGATATGGATTACCAGACGCATCAGGGAATCTGATTTCACATCTTGCACCTTTTTTACTTAAAGTAATTGGGATACGACATGATGCAGATCTATTTCTTGCAGAATACGCAAGTAAGACTGGAGCCTCAAATCCTGGAACTAATCTTTTGTAACTATTAGTTGTTGAATTAGCAAAAGCATTGATTGCTTTTGCATGTTTTAAAATTCCACCAATATAATGTAAGGCTGTTTCTGATAAACCTGCATAAGCATCACCAGAGAATACTGGTGTATCACCTTTCCAGATAGATTGATGAATGTGCATTCCAGATCCATTATCACCAGCAACTGGTTTAGGCATAAAGGTAGCAGTTTTACCAAATGAATGAGTTACCATTTGAACAACGTATTTATATAATTGAACGTTATCAGCTTGATCAACCAAAGTTCCAAAATACATACCAAGCTCATGTTGACTTGGAGCAACTTCATGGTGATGTTTTTCAACTTTAATTCCAACTTCTTTTAGATTTTTAAGATATTCACCTCTCATATCTTGTTCACTATCAACTGGCGGTACAGGAAAATAACCACCTTTAACTGGAGGTCTATGACCCATATTTCCATTTTCATAAACTTTACCAGAGTTATACGGACCTTCTTTACTGTCTAGTACAAACCCAGTATTGTTTGGATCATTATTTATTCTAACGTCATCAAATACAAAAAATTCAGGCTCAGGTCCAAAAAAAGCTTTATCACCAATACCTGATGATTTTAAATATTCCTCAGCTTTTTTTGCTATACCTCTAGGATCTCTTTCATAAGGCGTCTTGTTTACAGCATCCAAAATATCACAAAATAATACTAAAGTATTATGTGATGTAAAAGGATCCATAAACATTCGAGCAGTATCTGGTTTTAAAATCATGTCAGACTCGTTAATTGCTTTCCAACCGGCAATAGATGAGCCGTCAAAGAATACACCCTCATTTATCATGTCTTCATCAACAATAGTTGCATCCATTGTTAAATGTTGAAGTTTACCTCTAGGGTCAGTAAATCTTAGATCAACGAATTCTGCTTCTTTTTCTTTAATAAATTTTAAAACATTTGCTGCGCTCATTTTTACTCCTTTTTAAATTTTGTGATTATCAATTATCAAATTAGTATTGTTTAACAACGCTCTATTAACATATAACACCTATGCAAATTTTACATAAGTATGTTATCTAAACGATAATTTTACCAGCAATTAAAAGTTGTATTATGAGTTTCTTAACAAAAGAGCCAGTTCAAAGAGCAGAAAAATACTTAAAAGAATTTGATACCAATCTTGAGGTTATTTCACTTGAAACATCAGCAAGAACAGCCGCTGAAGCTGCCAGCTCTTTAAAATGTGAGGTAGGCGCAATTGTCAAAAGTTTACTTTTTTCAGCAGATGACAAATTTATTCTTTGTTTAGTCTCAGGAGATAAAAAGGCTTCATTAAACAAACTTAAAAAAAACTTAAATATTAATAATATGGAAATGGCTAAAGCTGAGGATGTAAAACAAATAACAGGTTATACTATTGGAGGTGTTTCTCCTGTGGGTCATTTAAAGAAGGTTAATATTTATATTGATAAAAACTTAGATAGATTTAAAGATCTCTATGCAGCAGCTGGCCATCCAAACTGTGTTTTTAAAATAAGTTTTATAAATTTAGTTCAAATAACAAATGGTTCAATTTTAGATATTACTGAATGAGACAGCCAAAACTAACTGACTATATTTTACTTACTGTACTAGCCTTGATTTGGGCATCAGCTTTTTTTAATATTAAAATAGCAACTTATTCCTTTGGACCTATAACGATTGCTTTCTTAAGAGTTTTTTTTGGAGCCTTACCTGTTTTACTGCTTTGTTATTTTAAAAAAATAAAAGTAGAGGCGTTTTCTAAAGATTGGCATTGGTTTGCAATGATAGGTTTTATTAATTTGGTGGCTCCATTTTTTTTAATTGCTTATGGGGTTAAATCTGTTCAAAGTAATTTAGCTGCAATTTTAATGTCATCAACAGTATTGAGCTCTACAGTCCTTGGTCACTTTTATACAAAAAATGAGAGATTTGATTTAACAAGAACCATTGGAGTATTAATTGGCTTTTCAGGTATTATTTATTTATTTTCAGATAACTTATTGATTACAGAAAATAATTTTATTTCTGCATTGCTAATTCTTTTAGGAGCAACTTGCTATGTTGTTGGAGGATTACTCACATTAAAGATAAGTAAAAAGAAAAATGAGAATGTAACCGGATCAATATTAATTTGGGCTACTATAATATTAATACCTCTTGTAAGTTTAATAGAACAACCTTGGAACTCTACTCCAAGATTAGACTCAACTATTTCTGTAATCTATCTAGGGTTAGTCTCAACAGGGGTAGCATGGTTGTTAAGATTTAAAATTTTAACAACAAATGGATTGATATTTCAATCACAAGTCTCATACTTAATTCCAATTTTTGGGGTTATCTTAGGATATATTTTTTTAGATGAGATAATAACCCTAAAAGTTTTAGTTTCTTTATTTGCAGTTATTGTTGGTATTTATTTTGTTAAAAAAGCTGGTATTAAAAAAATTACTTAAGTTTTGCAATTTCTTTAATATGTGATGGTCTTGTTTCACAACAACCACCAAGAATAGTTGCCCCCATGTTTTTAAAATCTTTTGCAAATTCAGCTAACTTAATTGGATTAAGATCCTCTCTTTTTCCAAGAAATTCATTTGGGTTACCTTTGCTTTTTGTATAATTATAAGTATATCCATCGTTAGGTTTAGTTGTTTTAAAAGCATTTATTTTAAACCCATATGGAACCTGTAGACTTTTAATTTCCTCTAAATTTTCTTTATATGTTTCAGGGGAAACACATGACAGCATTATTCCAAGTAGATTTTGATCTTTACATAATTCTTTAAAGTCTGAAATTCTTTCACCACTAGGTAAATTTTTTCCTTCAGATATATGAATTCCAAATAGATATGGTTTTTTAAATTCTTTTATAGCATCTTTCGCAATTTCAAATTCTCTTACGCTACTTAAAACATCGAAATAAAAAAAATCACTATAAGGATTTATTAATTTTGCCTGTTCATAAAAATTATTAAAAATTATTTCATTTGTTCGATCGTCGGCTTCATAAGTCAAATGTTGAGGAGGTAATCCACCAGCTATAAGCACATGTGGATATTGCTTTTTTGCAAGCACAGCAATTTCTCCTGCTTTTTTAATTAAGTATTCCATTTTATCTTCAACACCATTTTGCTTTAGCCTAGATCTTCTAGTGGTGAAAGTTGCAGTTACTATCACTTCAGCCCCAGATCTAATAAAATCTAGATGTGTATCCAGTAACAATTGATGATATTCTTTTTGTAACAAAGCATTTGCGCTCCATAAAGTGCCATTAGG
>VTPL01000006.1 GCA_008638165.1 Pelagibacteraceae bacterium | reverse complement strand
GAATATGTTTCCAAACGCCTTCAATTATATGAAGGTCAGTTCTGCAAACACCTGCTGCTCCGATCTTAACTATTACATCTGATGATTTTTCTAATTTTGGATTTGGCATCTCTTCGCCTGTGACCCATACTTTTTCTTTCATTTCAGGATCGTATTTGTGTAAAACCTGTGCTTTCATTTAGCTTATCTCCCTTTAGTTTATTTGATCAGCTTATTTAAATCTCTGTTCAGTTGGGAGTCAATATGGTGACTAAGTGTTCAGTTTATTTACATATACAACCTCAGGTTGGTTGTCATCACACTTTTATGTAATTAAGATAAACTTTTATGAACGTTCCTTTAAACGTAAATAATGAGATAAAATTCATTCTTAAAAAAAGAGATATGCTCTCGGAAAAGATGAGTGATGAAATCTCCGATAGTTGGGCAAGATGTGTTTCTTCTGGTCTAAATCCTTTTTCTAATCCAAAAAAAATTGTCATCTCACCTCAAGAATTAAAAGAGGCAAGACAAAAAAAAGAGGCTTTAAGAAAAATAATCATACCAGAGCTTGAGCTTTTATATTCACAGGTCGCTGGTACTAATTTTATGGTAGCGTTTTCTAATGAAGAAGGATTAGTGTTAGATACAATTTTTGATAAATCTTGTTTAAAAGAAGATGTTGGTAAATCTGTAATACCAGGATCTATTTGGTCTGAAAAGATTTGTGGCACCAATGGTCTGGGATTAGCTACCAAATTAAAAAAATCTACTATTGTCTCAGGTAAAGAACATTTTTTTGTAAATCATGAACAGTTATCGTGTTTTGCAAGTCCAATCATTGATTATGATGGAAATACAGTTGGAATAATAGATGCATCTACAGATGCAAGATCTAGGGAACAACACACTCTTGCTTTAGTAAATTTAGCCACAAGAAGTATTGAAACTAAGTTGTTCATAAATCAATTTGCAAATGAATTAATATTATCTTTTCATCCAAGACAAGAGTATTTATCGACAACAAGTGTAGGTCTATTAGCTGTTAATGGTGATGGCAATATCGTGGGTTCTAACTCAAATGCAAAAATTATGCTGCATGGTTTAGTAGATTTAAAAAATCAAAATTTTAACAACATATTTACAAGTTCATTTTCATTAATCGCTCAAGATTTACTTAATGGAAAAGTAATTAAAATTAGTGATTATTTGGGTTCATCAGTTTTCTTAACTCAAAATAAAAATTTCAATCAAAATAAGGATTTTTTAAATTTAGATAAGTCATATGCATGTAATAATTGCAAAGATACTAAAATAAAAAAACAGAGATGTATTTTAATAAGAGCTACTTTTTTAAAAACAAAAAATATCGCTGCTACTGCTAGAAAACTTGGTGTGTCTAGAACAACGGTCTACAAACACATCAATGATTAAAACTATTACTTTTTTTCAAAAAATAAAAATACGACAATAAAGAAGTTAAAAATACAAAAAACATTGATAATCTAAATGAATTAATTTCATTCATTCCAATACTAATGCCAAAGTCAATAATTATACCAATTACCCACTGAATAAAAAATGCACCTACAAACAACAATAAATTAAATGATGTTAGAGCTTTACCAGCATTTGAAATTGAGAATGCCATTCCTACAGCAGGTTGGGTTAGTGATAAAAAAATTGAACTAACTGCAAATAAAGCCCAATGAGATGCTCCCGCACTAGAGCCCAAATAAATAATTAAAGACAATACTATTAAATTTAAAGGTGCGCCCCACCTTAATAACTTAACTGCATCCTTAATATTTTTTGAAAATCTTGGTACAAAATATCCCCATACTAAAAAAGAAATAAGTAAACAAAAATAAATTAAAAATAATCCTTTTGCACTTTCATCTGCAGTATAACCAGACACTCTAGTCATCCATGGTCCTGCCCAAAGTGTTTGGATAGCAAAAAGGCCCCCATAATTAAAGAAGCCCATAGGTACAAGGCTTCTAAAAAACGAATTTTGCCAAACAATTTTTAATTCACTATAGCTTACTTTTTTTAATTTTACTTCTGACTGCCATTTAGGAATAAAAATTATAACTAAAATTATACAAACTAAAGTAAGGCCAGTTAAAAAAATAAAAACTCCTCGCCATCCAATAGCAGGAATAAAATATTGTACTGGTAAACTAGATGATAGCATTCCTATTGCGCCAACCATTAGCATCCATGAATTTGCTCTTTGTTGAGTTTCGTCTTGATACCAGACTCTATACGCTGTTAATGGACCCATTAAACATGCACCAACACCAATACCAATTAATATTCTTGAAACTAAAAGCATTGAAAAATTTTGTGCATACGCAAATAATAGTAATCCTACTATTGTTAGTGATAAAAAATATGAAACTATTTTTCTTGGCCCTTTAGAGTCTAGCAAATAACCCAATGGAATTTGAACACTCGCAAAACCTAAAAAATATCCTCCACCTAGAAGACCAAGCTCCCCAGCACTTAAATTAAATTCAGAGACTAATTCTGGAGATATGGTTGCATTTATTGCTCTTAATAAAGTTGAAATAAAATAACCTAAAGCAAAAACAAAAAAAATACTTATAGCTTTTGACTGTGCTAAAATAGGCTTATTCATTAAGATTTTTTGTAAAATTTAATTTACTTTATTTTTACAGTTTCCAGTTTCAAAAAACTCATTAATATTATCTATAGCTAAGTTAGCCATAGCAATTCTGGTATCTTTAGTTGCGCTACCAAGATGAGGCAAAATAAAAACAGATTTGTTTTTTAAATATCCAGGATTTAAATTAGGCTCATTTTTATATACATCTAGTCCAGCTGCATAAATTTTTCTTCTATTTAATGCATCTATTAAAGCTTCATCATCAACAATGTCACCTCTTGCAACATTGGTGATTACCGCTCCTTTTGGGAAGTATTCTACTGTTTCTTTATTAATCATGTTCTCAGTTTCTTTTGTTGCAGGACAACAAATCGACAACACATCCGAAACTGAAAAAAGGCTTTTTAAATTATCATGATAAACGGCACCTTGTTCTTTGTCTTCAGAGAGCTTTGATCGATTATGATAATGTATAATCATTCCAAGCGATCTTGCGATATTTGCAATTTTTTGTCCTATACGACCCATGCCTAAGACTCCAAGTCTTGTTCCTGTTAGTTGTTTTCCAATTAAATAATCTGACGACCATTTCCAATTACTTTCTCTTGCGGCCTCTATTCCTTCAGATGCCCTTCTGCATGCACCTAATATTAATAAAATCCCAATCTCAGCCGTAGCATCCGATAATACTTCTGGTGTATTAGTAACTGCTATTCCTCTTTTTTTTGCAGCCTCAAGATCAATGTTTCCAAATCCAACTGCAAAATTTGAAATAACTTTAATAGTTTCAGGTAATTTATTAATTGTATCCGCATCCATTTTATCAGTAAGAGAGGTCAGCACAGCATCACATCCTTGACTTAATTCAATTAATCTTGATTGGGAATATAGTTCATCATTAGAATTCAAATGAGCATCAAACATCTTAGATGCTTTATCTTCACTTTCTTTTAGCAATCTTCTTGTAATTAATATTTTTTTCATAAATTCCTTACGTTAGAGCGGTTGGCTTAGGTCCACCAGTGTACCAATCTAAAACTTCAATTGTATGAAGTATTGGAACCTTAGTACCATGAGAAATTTGTGTAATACAACCAATATTTCCTGTCGAAATAAAATCGGGATTTAAACTCTCAATATTATTTACTTTTTTTGTCAAAAGTTGTTTTGCAATTTTTGACTGAAGAATATTATAAGTACCAGCTGAACCACAGCAAATATGACCCTCTGGAATTTCTAATATTTCATTTTTTGTTTTTTCAAGCAATGAAATAGGTTGAGTGTGAACTTTTTGGCCATGCTGCATAGAACAAGCTGAATGATAAGCAACTTTATATTTCTTGTTCTTAGATTTAATATTTAACTTTAAACTCTCAAATATATATTCTGAAATATCTCTTGTTAGTTCTGAAATTACCTTGGCCTTTTTACTTAACTCCTTATCATCTCTAAATATAAACCCATAATCTTTCATGGTTGTTCCACATCCAGAAGTATTAGATAATATTGCATCCAAATTACCTTTTTTGTGTTCTTCGTACCAAATATTAATATTGTTTCTAAAATCTTGATGCGCATCATCCTCTTTTCCAAGATGATGATTAAGAGATCCACAACATCTAATTTTTTTTGGTACAATAACTTCTACACCATGACGATTTAACAATCGAATAGTTGCCTCATTGATTTGAGGTGAAATTTCTTTTTGCACACAACCAGTTAAAAGTGCAACCCGTGCAATTTTCTTTTTACCAGTTACTTTGTATATTTCTTTAATTGGTAAAGATTTTTTTGGAAAATTTGTCGGCATTAAATCCATCATGTCTTTAATTTTAGAAGGCAGTAAAAATTTTATTGGTTTTGCTAATTTAACGAACCAACTTGATAATTTAAAAATTTTTGGATTAGGAAGAGTAATTGACAAAAAATATCTTATTAGTTTATCAAAAAAACCTCTTTCATAATTTTTTTCAATATATTTTTTTCCGTGGTCAATGATGTGCATGTAATTTACACCTGATGGACATGTCGTCATACAGCTGTAACAAGATAAGCATCTATCAATATGTTTAACTACTTTTTCTGTTGGTTTTTTATTATTTTCCAACATGTCTTTAATCAGGTAAATTCTGCCTCTTGGTCCATCAAGCTCATCGCCTAAAATTTGGTGAGTTGGACATGTGGCATTACACATTCCACAGTGAACACATTTTTTAAAAATTTTTTCTGTAGCTTTGTTATCGCTATTTTCTAGTTGTTTTTCTGTAAAATGTGTTTGCATTAAATTCCCCTATACATTTTACCAGGGTTAAATATTCTTTTTGGGTCAAAACTTTTTTTAATTTTTTCTGAAATCATTAATCTTACCGGTTCTACTGTAAATATTGTTTCCTCATAATCGTATTCTTCAGATGTTTTAACAATCGTCATATATCCAC
Source organism: Pelagibacteraceae bacterium (assembly GCA_008638165.1). Classification (GTDB taxonomy): domain Bacteria; phylum Pseudomonadota; class Alphaproteobacteria; order Pelagibacterales; family Pelagibacteraceae; genus Pelagibacter. The sequence goes on along the minus strand of VTPL01000006.1, from coordinate 26,428 downwards.
CAAGTTCAATGGATTTTTTTTTGATTTCACTAACTTTATTATTCTTTTTTGGAGGAACTTCGACCCAAAATAACGATCCGCACCAATCGATATAATATTTAAATTTATTCCCTAAATAACTCATCATTTCAGAGCCATTTGCGGGTTCAATTACAATTCTAAGTAAATTATTTTTTGTGTTTTGAAATAATTCTAAATTATTTATTTTTTTCCAAAATGGAGAAGATTGATAATTATCAAGTATAGCTATTTTAAATTTATTTAGATCCAGCTCTTTTGTAATTTTTTTTGTTTTTTCATTTATTGAAACTTTATCTCCCTCAAGTCTTAGAGCTAAGTAAGATCCAGTAAAATCTAAATCATTAAATTTAAAAATGGTTTCCTTGTTTTTAACAAACATACCATCATCTGGTTCATCGGGTAAAAAAACTGCGCCTGTTATTTCACTGCTAGATGAAGCGATTTTATCAAAAAAATCGTAAATTTTTTTTCTATCATCAACTTTAATAACAATTGTGTTAGATAATTGTTTTTTAGGTAAAACCTTTAAAGTAATTTCTGTTAAAGCAACAAGTGTTCCAAAAGCTCCAGATATAAGTTTTGAAAGATCGTACCCAGTTACATTCTTAACAACTGTTCCACCAGATTTTATAATATCCCCTTTGCCATTTACGCCTCTAAAGCCCAACACATGATCTCGAACACTTCCAACTTTAAATCTTCTTGATCCTGCATAGTTGCATGACAAATAGCCACCTATCGTCCCCTTATTTGTCTTACCATTTTTTATGTATCCAAAATCTAATGGCTCAAAAGCAAGCTCTTGATTATTTTTATCTAACGCCTCTTCTATTTCTTTCATGGGTGTGCAAGCTTTTACTTTTATGTAAAGCTCTTCTGGAAGGTATTCTATAATTCCTGATAATTTTGATAATGAAACTTTATTTGCAGCTTGAGTTTTATTACCAATAAAATTTTTGGAGTTAGTGCCTGTTAACTCTATAGATGAATTTTTTTTATAAAAATCCTTTACTAAATCTGAAACCTCAATCTCATCTTTAGGATAAAAAATATCGTTAGAATCTTGGAAGATCTGGGAATTTATTTTCTGTTTTGTGGACATGAACCCTTCCTTCCTCAACACACTTCTTTAAAATTGGATAAACTTTTCCTGGATTTAATAAATTTTTTTCATCAAGAGATTGTTTAATATCTAATTGTTGTTGAATATCTTTATCATTAAACATTTCACACATTAATTCTCTTTTTTCAATTCCAATACCGTGTTCTCCAGATATTACTCCACCAAGTCTCACACATGTTTTTAGAATTTCAGCACCGAACTCTTCTGTTTTACGTAACTGTTCTTTATCGCTTCCATCAAACATAATTAGTGGATGTAAATTTCCATCACCTGCATGGAAACAATTTGCAACAGGTAGATTATATTTTTTAGATAACTTTTGTATTTCAAGTAAAGTTTGTGAAAGTTTTCCTCTTGGAATTACACCATCCATACAGTAATAGTCAGGTGCCATTGCTCCACAAGCAGGAAATGCTGCTTTACGACCAGCCCAAAAAGACAATCTCTCTTTTTCATTTTTGCTTAATTTTAGACTTGAACAATTATTCTTCTTTGCAATTTCACTAACTTTTTTTAATAATTCATTTACTTCCGACTCTGTTCCGTCTAGCTCTACAATAACCAATAATTCGGCATCTCTAGGATAGCCCGCTTTACTAAAATTATCAGTAGCATCAATTAATGCCTTATCCATAATTTCCATTCCAGCTGGGACTATGCCACTTGAAATTATTTCTGATGCAGCATCTCCTCCTTCTTGAATTGAAGGAAATCCTATTAAAGCAGCTTTAACCACTTCTGGTTTCTTTAAAATTTTTACAGTTACTTCAGTTACAACTCCAAGCAAACCTTCTGATCCACAAATTAGTCCCATTAAATCGTAGCCTTCTTGATCAAATGATTTTCCACCAATTCTAGTTATGGTTCCATCCATCATAACCATTTCAACACCAAGAATATTATTTGTGGTTGTTCCGTATTTTAAAGAGTGAACTCCACCAGAATTTTCAGCAACATTTCCACCAATAGAACAGGCTAGTTGACTAGATGGATCTGGTGCATAGTAAAATCCTTTATGTTGTACTGCGTGAGTAATGCCTAAATTTGTAACGCCTGGCTGCGTAACCACACATCTATTTTCAAAATCAATTTTAAGTATTTTATTAAATTTTCCTAAACCTAAAACGATTGCATCTTGTAAAGGTAATGCACCACCAGATAAACCTGTACCAGCACCTCTTGGAATAACTTTTATATTTTCTTCATAACAATATTTTAGAATTTCGCTTACCTCACTTGTATTTTCGGGCAATACAACAGCTAATGGTGTTTGAGTATAAACAGCTAAAGCGTCGGTTTCATAAGGTTTGATTTCATCTGCATGACTTAAAACATTTTCTGAGTTTGTTAATTTTGAAAGACTTTTTACAATCTCATCTTTTCTTGAAACTATTGATCTGTCGATTTTTGGTAGAGCTATTTGAGTCATAACTCTTAACCTAGCATTTTTTTAATGTTTTCCAATGCGTTAGAAATGTTGTCCTGTGAAGCTGCGTAACTAAATCTTACATAATCTATAGAAGTTTTTCCAAAAGCAGTTCCTGGAACAATTGCAACGCCAGCTTCATACATTGCTTTTTTACAAAATTCAGATCCATTCATTCCAGTTCCGCTTACATTTGGAAAAGCATAAAATGCTCCACCTGGCATGCTACATTCAACGCCTGGTAAATTATTTAAACCTTCGTAAATTAACTTCCTTCTCTCATCAAATTTTTTCATCATTTCATGAATTGGATCATCAGGACCATCTAGTGCTGCTATGCCTCCATATTGTGAAGGAACATTTACACAAGAAAAACTATTGATAATTAATTTTGTAACATGTGGAATTAGCTCTTCTGGCCAAACACTCCAGCCCATTCTCCATCCTGTCATGGCATAAGCTTTACTCCAGCCATCTAACACAATTAACCTATCTTGTAAGTCAGGATAGTTAAAAAATGTTGGCATTTCTTTACCATCAAAAATTTGTCTACTATAAATTTCATCACTTAATATTGTAACATGTGGATGCTTCTTTAAGCCTTCTGCCAAAACATCTACTGTAGATTTCTCTACAAAACTTCCTGTTGGATTATTTGGATTTATCAAAATCAACATTCTAGTTTTGTCAGTTATCAAAGATAAAATTTTTTCTGGATCAAATTTTAAATCTTTGTCTTCAGTCAAATCGTATGGCACTGCTTTAGCACCTGAATAATTAATCATAGACTCATAAATTGGAAAACCAGGAGTTGGATGTATTATTTCAGTTCCAGGTTCACCTAAACATTGGATTGCAAAATACATCGTAGGTTTGCCACCTGGCATAATTAAAATTCTCTCAGGATCTATATCTTTATTATAGAGTTTTTTTATTTTTCTAGATACCGATTGTCTACATTCTAAAATACCGTTGGCTAAAACGTATCCATGATGACCATCATCTAAAGCTTTTTTTGCTGCCTCTACTATGTGTTTAGGTGTTTTAAAATCAGGCTGACCTAACCCTAAATGAATCATAGGTTTACCTTGAGCTTCTAATTTTTTTGCCTCAGCTAAAACACTAAAAGCAGACTCAGTGCCTAATCTTTCAAGACTCTTTGCTAGTTTCATTTTATTTTCTATAAATAATTTTTGTTCTATTTAGTTCACTAATATTTTTACAGCCCATTAATACCATGTTTCTATTGATTTCATCATGCATGTTTTGCAATAGACGTTCAACACCTGGTTGACCCCCAGCACCAAGTGCAAATAAAAACATTTTACCAAAACTACAAGCTGTTGCTCCAGCAGCTAAAGCTTTCAAAACGTGAGTTCCTCTTCTAATTCCACCATCTAAAATTATCTCTAACTTATCTCCAACTGCATCGGATATTTCTTTTACTTGATCAAATGGAGATCTTGAGCCATCCAACTGTCTTCCTCCATGATTTGAAATCATTATTGCAGTGCAACCAATATCTATTGCTCTTTTAGCGTCCTCAACAGACATCACACCTTTTAGAGCAAACGGTTTTCCCCATTTTTTCACACAATACTCAGCATCTTTCCAATTCATTGCAGGATCATATTGTTCATTGATGTATTCGATAACTGATTTTGCAATGTTAGTTCCCTTATCAGTTTTTGTTGCAACATTAGCCAATTGAAATTTTTCATGAGTAAAATAATTAAAAACCCATTTTGGATGCATTGCAAAGCTCATTAAACTTTGAAGTGTTAATTTTGGTGGTGTTGTAAATCCTGTTCTATGATCTCTTTCTCTATTTCCAGCAACTAATGTATCAACAGTTAAACACATCCCATCAAAATTTGCTCTTTTACATCTTTCGATTAAATCATCAGTAATACCTTGATCTTTGTGAACGTAGAGTTGAAATAATTTTGGACCACTTGAAACGTTTGATATTTCTTCAATAGTAGTGTTTGCCATTGTTGACATACTATAAAAAGTCCCAAATTTTTCTGCTGCTCTTGCAGAAGCTTTATCTCCTTCGTGATGATACAATCTTTGCATAGCAGTTGGTGCTAAAAATATTGGCATATCAATTTTTTTACCAAAGACTGTTGTTGATAAATCTGGCTTTCCTACACTTGCAAGAACATTTGGTACCAGATCACAATCATCAAATGCATCAGTATTTCTTTTTAAAGTTTTTTCATCATCCGCACCACCATCAATGTAATGAAATATAGGTGATGGAAGATTTTTTTTAGCGAGTTTTCTAAAGTCACTAAAGTTGTGACAATCTTTTAAATTCATAAATTTTTGTTAAAAGTTTTTAATAAAATTAAACATGTAGCTATTAGCACCAGGATTTTTGTCTCCTAAACTTGCGTTCGATACATGATTATAAGAAACACCAAAACTTGTCTTATCTGATGCTGCATAAGATAACTGCACTTCAGATTTAAATTCTAATACGTGGCCAAGATCTTTTCCATCACCTTCATGATATAATCCTGGAGCAAAGCTAGGAGTGAATGTTAAATTACCCATATCCACATTCCATTCTATTCCAGTATAAACATAAGCCGCTGAATTCTCTGTGATAAATCCACCTGTGATTGGTGAAACATTTCCAATTAATGTGTCTCTGTATAAATTTTCATTTTGATGCTGGAAACCAACTAAAATTGCTTTCTGTTTATCATCACTAAAATCAAAATTACCAGTGAAAACATTTATTTGATGTTCGCCAGTTTTCACCTCTTCACCAATACTTAAATTGGTAGCAAAAAAAGTTAACAGCAAAACTACAATTAATCGTTTAAAAATCATTGACCCTATTTAGCAGATTATTTTTTAATTTTTATTAGTTTTTTTACTATTATCGCACCGCCTAAAAGCAAGATCAATAGAGGTAAAAACCACAATAAATAGGTATTTTTATTAAATTTTGGATCATATAAAATCCACTCACCGTATTTATCTGTTAAAAATTTATAAATTTGGTCTTCAGTTAACCCCTGTTGAATTTTATTCTCAACTACCAGTTTAAGACTTACTGCAAATTCAGAGTCAGAATCGTAAACTGATTGTCCTTGGCAAACTAAACATCTCAAATTTTTAGTTATTTCTGTTTTTAATTTATCCTCATTTGCATTTAGTGAATTAAAAGAAAATAAGATTAAAAATAAAAAAATAAGTTTTGATATCTTCATCTGATTGTCTGCTCTATTTCTTCAAAAGAATTCTGATTAAGTGGACCAATATATTTTTTTACTATTCTATTTTGGTAAATTAAGAAAGTTTCAGGTACTCCAAAAGCACCCCATTCGATTGCTCTGGTACCATCTTGATCTAATAAAATTTCTTTATATGGATTGCCTAATTCATCAAGAAACTTCTCTGCATTAGAAATCTTATCTTTGTAATTTAAACCTATAATATCCAAGTTTTTATTTTCACTTAAGCTAATCAAAATAGGATGTTCGTCTCTACAAGGCACACACCAAGATGCCCAAATATTTAATAAATAATATTTATCTTTTTTAAAAAATTTTTGAGAATCTATTTCCTCTTTTGAATAAAATGTCTTTGCAAAAAATTTGGGTATCTCTTCTATTTCACTTTTTGGTTGGTAAAAACTTGATTTATTTAGACCTTTATAAAAAATTACAAATGCAAATATTAGTGATGAAATAATTAAAAAAGATATTATTCGTTTTTTCATAAAATTTTTCTTTTAAATAAACTCATGAATCCCCCGACAGCAATTAATAATACGGAGATCCAAATCCATAACATAAATGGTTTCACTTGATATCTAATATTAAAATATTCCTCATTTTGAACTGTATTCATTGTGATAAATTTATCTGATAAAAAAGTGATTTTAATATCAGCCTCACTCGTAATGATATTAGGTTGGTTATAAACTCTTAATTCAGGCTCTAATTTTTCTAGAGAGTTGTTATCGTCAATTAAAAAATAACCTTTAAATGATATGTAGTTACTCTCTTCAAATTTTCTTAGATCATTAAATTCAATAGTAAAATTATCATTTTTAAAACTTTCACCGACTTTTAAATTGGTTATGACTTCATTTGAAAAAATATTATTAAATAGAATACTTAAAATTAATAAACTAAAGCCGAAATGAGCTAAGTTTTGAGAAAAGCTTTGTAATCTCTTTTTGAAAAAATCTCTAACTGTAATAAAGAATAAATAAAGGGCACTTCCAATTAGTACTGTATTAATCAAAAGATTATTGCCAAAATTTTTTATAATCAAAAAAGATATTACAAACGATACAATTAAAAAAAATATTAAATATTTTTTTCCTTCTAATGTGGTCGATTTAATCCATCTCAGTTGGGGACCTACTGCCATAAATATTAAAAAAGGAATTAAAAAAGGAATTATTAATTTGTGATAAAAAGGAGGCCCAACAGATATTTGCTCTGAGGAAATCACATCTAAAAATATTGGATAGACAGTACCAATTAAAACAACAGACAAAAAGTACATCATTAACCAATTGTTAATCAATATTGATGTCTCTTTACTAAATAATGAAAATGAAATTATCTCTTCTTTGTCTGATTTATGAAAAACAAAAAAAACAAATAATGAAATAAAAATTAGAACAAATAAAAAAGATAAAATAAACAAACCTCTTTCTGGATCATTTGCAAAAGTATGGACAGAATTTAAAATTCCAGATCGAACTAAAAATGTTCCACACATACTTAATGTAAATGTTGTAATAGATAAAATAATTACCCAAGATTTAAGAACTGACCTTTTTTCCAGAACCAAAACACAATGCAATAATGTAGTTAGTGCTAACCATGGCATTAGAGAAACGTTCTCTACTGGATCCCAAAACCAAAATCCACCCCATCCTAATTCGTAATATGCCCAAATTGATCCTAGCAAGATACCCAATGTTAAGAATATCCAAGATATTAATACCCACTGTTTAATATGAGTGGCCCAGGTATTAGAAATATAATTTAAACTAGTTGCAGCAAGTACACTGGAAAAAATTATGGAAGATCCAACATATCCTAAATACAACATTGGAGGATGAATTGCTAATGCTGGGTCCTGTAATATAGGATTAAGACCCAATCCTTCTGTTGGTGTTGGAAAAACATGGTTAAAAGGATTTGAAGAATCTAATAAAAAAATAAAAAAACCAATAATAATTACTTGCTGAAACAAGACTGTTAAAATTCTATAATTTTTTAATAATTTTTTAGATTTAAGTAAAAAAATAAAAATAAATAAACTTAAGACTAATAACCATAATAATAAACTTCCTTCATGATTGCCCCAAGTACCAGAGATTTTATAAAATAAGGGTTTTGTTGTATGAGAGTTATTATAAACCGTTTCGTTACTAAAATCAGAAATTACAAAAGATATTATTAAACCTAAAAAACTAACTACAACTAATATTAATTGAATGAATGAAAAACCAATAATTTTACTATCAAGAATTTCGTCATTTTTAAAATTTTTTATTGCAAAAAAAAATATAGGCAGTGAAACACAAAGACCAAAAATTAAAGAATAATATCCAATAGAGCTATAGATCATTATTTTTTTTCTAAAGCTGCTTTAACTTCGGGGGGCATATAATTTTCATCATGCTTAGCAAGAATTTTTGATGCTTCAAAAAAATTTCTATCTTTCAAAAATCCCTCTGCAACCACACCCTTTCCTTCAGAAAACAAATTTGGAACAAGACCCGAGTAAGTAACGTTAATTTCATTTTTAAAATCTGTTATTATAAAATTAACTTCATCAGTTGACATATTTATGGAGCCTTTTTTCACCATGCCCCCAATTCTAATTTTCTTAGTATTTAATTCACCAACTACTTTTATCTCTGAAGGAGATTTAAAATAAACTACGTTTTCCTCTAAAGATTTAAGAACTAAAAAAACTGATAATACTAAAACTGAAATAATTAAGAGTATGAAAAAAAATCTTAGTTTAACTTTTCGACCATACATGGTTCAAAAGTTAAATACTTTGGCTACCAGATAAAATTTCTTGATTGATAGTTTGAGTTCTTGCAACTTTAGCTTTTTGAGCGTCAAGTGATCCATACTTAGCTATGAATTTATTTCTCTCTCTTATGTACTGAACTTTAGCCACATAATACAAAGTTAAAAAACTTAAAAGTGTGAATGAAAATGCAGACCAAACATAAAGCCCGTATCCATTCATATTTAATAATTCGTTAATCATAATCTATCTAATCCTTTATTTTTTAACTTTATCAATTCTGTATTATATTTCATCAAAAAAATTAACAATGAAAACAGGGCAAATGCCGCAGTCATAATCATTAGTGGAAGAAGCATTGATGAATGAATAGACGAGTTCGACATAATGTTTATTGAAGCTGGCTGATGAAGTGTGTTCCACCAATCAACCGAATATTTAATAATTGGAATATTTATAATTCCAAAGATGGTTATCAGTGTTGTTATTTTAAGAACTTGTTCTTTATCTTCGTAAATCCTCCAGGCAATTAAATATAATAAATAAAAAATGGCTAAGATTAGCATGGATGTAATTCTAGCATCCCAGGCCCACCAAGTGCCCCAAGTAGGTTTTCCCCAGATAGAACCTGTTACCAATGCAATAATATTAAAAACTAAACCTGAAGGCGCTAAACTTTTTGCGATCAAAAAAAAATTTTTATTTCTAAAAATATATCCACTCAAAGATAGTAATGTTATCGAAGAAAAAATTCCTAATGAAATCCATGCTGCTGGAACATGAACGTACATTATTCTTACCGAATGACTTTGTTTATAATCCTCAGGTGATAAAATTAAAGCCTCAACCAAACCTATTGAAAGCACAAGAATAAATAGAACCATCACATACTTGGGTGCCTTTGATGTAATTGAAAAAATTTTGTTTGGTTCAAAAAGCTTAAACATAAATTATTTTAGGGTTTTATTATGAAAGATATATCTGATCAAGAACGTAGAGGGAGATAATGATTGGGGTATAATTTCACGCCCCTGACCAGATATTAAAATAGTTTTAACTAATCTCTATGACCAAGATTTGAACTAAATGTGTTTAAATAGTGATTTTTTTAGTTTGAAGGCTTAAAATAACTAGACCCTCTTTTTCCTGAAAATATCTCCTCAATTAGAGGGTGCTTAATAGGCTCTTCAGAGTCATCCATTAAAAGGTTCTGTTCAGAAACATATGCTTCGTATGTAATCTCATCATTTTCTGCAAGCAGATGATAAAAAGGCTGGTCTTTTCTTGGTCTCACATTTTTTGGGATCGATTGATACCATTCCTCAGAATTATTGAATTCAAAATCAACATCATAAATTACACCTCTAAATTCAAAGTGTTTATGTTTTACAATATCTCCAATTGAAAATTTAGCTTTTTGAATTGCCATTAAGTTTAATATGGAGATTTAAAACTAAAAATCAATAAGAAAAAATATAAAGTTTTTATGACACAACTAATTATGTTAATATCTTTCAAGTGAACAAATCTTTTTTAAAATTTCTCACAGATTTCGGGCCATTAGCTATATTTTTTTTCTATTATTATAATAGTGATAAAAATTTATCAGTTGCAATTCCACCATTAATTATTGCGACAATAATTGCATTAGCTGTTGTTTGGGTGATAGAAAAAAAAATACCACCAATGCCTTTAGTCAGTGGAATTTTAATCACTTTTTTTGGAGGACTTACTATCTATTTTAATGATCCAATATTTGTTTATGTAAAACCAACGATAATTAATATTATGTTTGCACTAGCATTATTGTTTGGCAAGTATTTTACAAATGAACCAATCTTGAAAAAAATAATGGGAAAATCTATACCTTTAAGTGATATTGGATGGGAAATTCTTAACAAAAGATGGATGTATTTTTTCTTTGGTCTTGCTTTATTAAATGAATTTATTTGGAGAACACAAACTGAAGAGTTTTGGGTAAACTTTAAAGTTTGGGGAATGTTGCCAATCACAATTGTTTTTACTGGATTTCAAATTGGTCTAATCAACAAGTATAAAATAAATGAATAATAATTTAAGATTAGTAGTTAATAATTCACAAAAGCAAATTGAGGATAAACATTTTTTTGAAAAAAATGAATTACAAATAATACTGGATTTGTATGCAAAAATGGTCTCTGAGGGATCTTGGAAAGATTATGGTTTAAGCATATCAAGTAAACAGGTAAGCTTTAGCGTTTTTAAGAATGCAGCTGAGAATGCTCTTTACAAAATATGTAAAAATTTTAAACCTAAAAATAAAAACTTAAAATATCTAATCACCGATACTAATGGTAAGATTTTAAAGAACTCTTTTGAACTTAGAAGTTTACTGAAAAATACTAACTGGAAAAAACTTTAAGATTTTTATCTTCTCTGACCAAATAGTCTTAACAACATAATGAATAAGTTGATGAAGTCTAAGTAAAGAGTTAAAGCACCCATTACTGCTTTTTTTCCAACTAATTCACCTGAGTCGCTTGCAACATACATATTTTTAATTTTTTGTGTGTCATATGCTGTAAGACCTACAAAAATTAACACCCCAATAATTGATATTGCAAAATACATCATTGAAGATTTTAAAAATATATTAACTAAAGAGGCAATAATTATTCCAATTAACCCCATCATTAAAAATGATCCAAATTTAGTTAAATCTCTTTTAGTTGTGTAACCATAGATACTCATTGCACCAAAAGTTGCTGAAGAGATAAAGAAAACTCTTGTTACACTTAAACCCGTATAAACTAATAAAATTGATGATAATGATAATCCCATCAAAGCTGCAAACACCCAGAATGTTGTTTGTGCTTTTGAGGCACTCATTTTATTAATTCCAAAACTCATATAAAAAACTATTGCTAATGGCGCTAACATTACAATCCATTTTAAACCTGACATATAGATTGCACTTCCAAATTGCGTTAAAGAAACTATAGATCCGTTAGCGTCTGTAACAACAGACATCTTAAAAGATAATAAAGCAATGATACCAGTTAATAATACACCAGTTGCCATGTAGTTATAAACTTTTAGCATGTAGGCTCTTAAGCCTTCATCCATTACCGCAGCTGTTTGTTGTGCTGCTTTTTCTCTATTTAAAATACCTTGTTTGTCAAATTCCATAATGAGTTAGATATAATAGTCTTTTACTAATTATTCAAGATGCCTTAAAAGAATTATCTTCAATGAATTACAAAAAACTAGGTAATACAGATATTAAAGTAAGCACAATTTGTCTCGGCACAATGACTTGGGGCGAACAAAACACTCAAGAAGAAGGATTTGAGCAAATGGATTTTGCTTTAGATCAAGGTGTTAATTTTTGGGATACAGCAGAATTATATGCAGTGCCACCAAAAGAAGAAACTTTTGGTCATACTGAAATAATTATTGGTAATTGGTTTGAAAAAACAAAAAAAAGAGACAAGGTAATTTTAGCAACTAAAGTTGCTGGACCTGCAAGAGAATATATTCGAGGAGGCGGAAATAATTACACGCTTCAAAGAATGACTGAAGCCTTAAATGATAGTCTTAAAAGATTAAAAACAGATTATATAGATTTATATCAACTTCATTGGCCAGAGAGAAATACCAACATGTTTGGAAGATTGGGTTATGTGCATAATGAAAATGAAGATTGGAATAAATTTGAAGAAGTTTTGAGCCATTTGGATAAATTTGTAAAAGAGGGAAAAATTAGAGATATCGGATTGTCAAATGAAACTCCTTGGGGTGTTTCAAAATGTTTAAATTTAGCGAAAGATCAAAATCTTCCACGGATGATGTCGGTGCAAAATCCTTATAGTCTATTGAATAGAACTTATGAGGTAGGTTTAGCAGAGATTTCAATCAGAGATGAAATTGGATTGTTGGCTTACTCACCACTTGCAAGTGGTTACCTGACTGGAAAATATCGTAACAATCAACTGCCAAAAAATTCAAGACTTGAAAGAGATGGAGATTTTTGGACACGATATAATAAACCGAACACAACTAAAGCTGTTGATGCTTATTATGAAATATCAAAAAAACATAATCTTGATTTCGCTCAAATGGCATTAAAGTTTTGTGAAATTCAACCATTCATGACAAGTGTAATTATTGGTGCAACAACTATGGATCAGTTGAAAACTAACATAGAAAGTGTAAATATAAATTTAACTGAAGAAGTGATTAATGAAATTAATGAAGTACAAAAAATTTATCCAAATCCTTGCCCATGATTAAAAAATTATCAATTTCTATATCGTTGTTATTATTATTTAGCTTTACCCCACTAAAAGCAGAAGAATTAAAAGAAATTGGAAAATTTAAAGATTGGCAAACAATGGTTTTAATCGAGCCAACTGGCACAGTTTGTTTTGCGCAATCTTCGCCTGTTTTACAAGCACCAAAATCAAATAAAAGAGATGCAAGATTATTTGTAACTTTTAGACCCAATGAAAAAATTATAGATGAAATCAGTGCCAGTCCTGGTTATGAATTCAATCAAAACAACTCTGTAACTGCAACTTCTGGAAAAGAAAAAATAAAATTTGATATTGTTCAGCAAGGTTTTGCTTGGATTGCAGATAATAAAATTGAAAAAAAAATGGTTAATGTAATGAAAAAAGGATCAAGATTAATGATTACAGGTTATAATCAAAACGGATCACAAACAATTGACCACTATTCTCTACTAGGTTTTAGTAAAGCTTATGATGCTGCAAAAACTGCCTGCAGTTAATTAATGAAATCCAAAAAGAAAATTGTTTTAGCTTACTCTGGTGGTTTGGACACCTCTATAATTTTAAAATGGCTTCAAGAAAACTATGATGCTGAAGTCATCTGTTACACTGCAGACGTTGGCCAAGAAATTGATCGAAAAAAAATATTTCGTAACGCTAAAAAATTTGGTGTTAAAAATATTATTATTCAAGATTTAAAAGACGAATTTGTGAAAAATTATGTCTACCCTATGATAAGAGGGCATGCAATTTATGAGGGGGTATATTTACTGGGCACTTCTATTGCTCGGCCACTTATTGCAAAAGACCAGATTAGAGTTGCAAAAAAATTTAAAGCCTTTGCTGTCTCACATGGAGCAACAGGCAAAGGAAATGATCAAGTAAGATTTGAATTGGGATACCATTACTTTGGGCCAAAAATAAAAGTTATAGCTCCTTGGCGAATTTGGAAATTAAAATCTAGAACAGATTTAATAAATTATGCCAAAAAACATGGAATTGAAATTCCTAAAGATAAAAAAGGAGCACCACCTTTTTCTGTTGATGATAATTTGTTTCACACATCAACCGAAGGAAAAGTTTTAGAAAACCCTAAAAACTCAGCTCCAGAATTTATTTTTCAAAGAACAACTTCACCTGAAAAAGCACCAAATAAACCAAGCTTTGTGACTATAAATTTTAAAAATGGTGACCCTGTAGGAATAAATGGGAAAATAATGTCTCCATCTAAACTTTTACAAAAACTAAATGAATTAGCCGGAAAAAATGGAATTGGCAGGGTGGATTTGGTGGAGAATAGATTTATTGGAATAAAATCTAGAGGAGTTTATGAAACTCCAGGCGGAACACTTTTAATTAATGCTCACCGTGCAATAGAGTCTGTTACTCTTGATAAAGAAACAATGCATAAAAAAGATGCTGTAATGCCAAGATATGCAGAGTTAATTTATAATGGTTATTGGTTTTCAAAAGAAAGATTTAAGCTACAAAAAATAGTAGATCTTAAAAGAAACAAGGTTAATGGATCAGTTAAATTAAAACTATACAAGGGAAATATTATAATTCATTCAAGAGTTACAAAAAGTAATGCTTACTCTATGAAAAAAGTTTCTTTTGAAGAGAATAAAACTTTCAACAAAACCAACGTTGAAAGATTTATTAATTTTCATAAAAAAAAATTAAAATAATTCATAAATGAATTTCAATCCTTCTAGAGCTGAAGCTCTAAATCATCTTAATAATTTTATTGAAAATAATCTTTCAGAATATTCAAAATTAAGAAATTTTGATTTTGGACCTACTAATAGATCAAATATTTCTTGCCTATCTCCATATATTACACATGGAGTAATTAATGAGTTAGAAGTGATTGATAAGTCATTAAAAAAATTACCTTTTTCAAAAGTTGAAAAATTTATTCAAGAAGTTCTCTGGCGAGTTTACTGGAAAGGCTGGTTAGAGCTTAGACCAAATGTTTGGACGGACTTCTTATTGGAATTAAAAGAAGTTAAAAAAGAATTTAATAATAATCAAAATTATTTAAACGCCATCGAAGGAAAAACTAACATTGATTGCTTTAATCAATGGATAATGGAACTTAAAGAAAACAACTACCTTCATAATCACACTAGAATGTGGTTTGCAAGTATCTGGATATTTACCTTGGAACTACCATGGCAATTAGGTGCTGAATTTTTTATGCAACACCTTTATGATGGAGATGCTGCATCAAATACACTTGGTTGGAGGTGGGTTGCTGGTATTCAAACACAAGGTAAACATTATCTTGCAAGTGAATGGAATATTAAAAAATTTTCTAATAACAGGTTCCAGAATATTAAATTAAATGAAAATGCAACTCCTAAGGTCTCTGAAAAATCATATCCATTAATTAAACAACAATTCAATAATTCAAAAATAATTGAGGAAAAAAATCTTTTAGTTTTTGAGAACAATCTATCTTTTGAAGTCAGCAATTTTAAAGAAAATAAATTTGAAAAAATTTACCTAATTTCAAATATAAATAAAAATAGATCCATTGAGCTTGATGAAAAATTAGTAAAATTTAAATCTGAGTTAATAAAAGATCAAAAGAAAAGATTAGAGAATAAATCAATTAATTGTGAAATTATTGATATATCGGAGATAAAAAATATTAATGATTGTTATGGATTATATCCTAGTGTTGGAGAAAACTTGGACTACCTAAAGTCAAATAATGTAAAAATAAATTTTTTATATAGAGATCTTGATCAATTAGCTTGGCAGTATTGTAATAAAGGTTTTTTTAATTTTAAAAATTATATTCCAAAAATTATTTCAGCTTTTAATTAAAACCATCTTATCATTCCAACAATTCCTGCTGTTGCATAAAAAAATTGTAACAATAATATTCCCTTATGACCTCCCCTATAGGCCCATATTCCTATTAAAATTGCAGATAAAAGTAACAGACAAAATCCAAAAAATTCTATGCCAATATTGAGTGCTACGAACATTGAGTAAAGTATTGCAGTTATAACTCCGGCCCATTCAAAAATTTTATTATTCATAAAAAATTATTTACTAGAACATTTCTTAGAACAATATTTTACTTTTTCCCAATTTAATCTCCATTTTTTACGCCAGACAAAAGGTCTTTTACAAGTTGGACAAATTTTTGAAGGTAAATGTTCTTTTTTCAAATTAGAGTATTATTTTTAAAATTATTATTACAAAAATTGATGTAGCAATACCACTTAATCCCATAGCAAGTGCAGCAAACACACCTGCTGTTTTATTTTTACTCATTGCTCTTGCAGTTCCTATTCCATGACTTGCAAGTCCGAAACCAAAACCTCTAGCACTCATGTCTTTAATCTTAAAAATATTTAAAGCAAAAGTTCCAAGAGATGCTCCAACAATACCGGTAATAATCGTTATAATCGCTGTAAGAGAAGGTATTCCACCTATTAATTCTGCAATACCCATTGCAATGGGTGCGGTTACATTTCTTGGTATCATTGTTAAAATTATGTCTTGGTTCAAATTAAAAAAGCTTGCTAAATAATAAGTAATTAAAATTGCAAAAGGAATTCCAAGCAAGATAGAAAATATAATTGGTTTAATTTCTTTAAAAATTAAATCTTTTTTTTCATAAATAGGTATTGCTAAAGCAACTGTTGCAGGTCCAAGCATGAAATGAATGAACTTTGCTCCATTGAAATATCTGTCATAGGATACATCCAGTGTGAGTAAAACAGTTGAAACAATTAAGATGCTAATCGCAACTGGATTTACCAGTGGATTAAGTTTTGATTTTTTATACAAATAGTCTCCAACTAAAAAGGCACCAAGTGTAAGTGTAATCCAAAATAATGGCTCTGCTTGTAAGTAGACCCAAATTTTGTAGAGCTTATCTTCTTTTGACATTTTTTTTCTCTAAATTAATTATTTTTTCCATCACAAATGCTGTGAACACTAATGTTGCTAAAGTTCCTAATATAATAATTGCTAATATCTTAAATAAATTATCACCAAGATAATTAATATGCATAACTACGCCAACACCAATTGGAACAAACAACAATGACAGATAATTTATAATTTGATGACTAGTGTTAGAAATATCTTTTTTAATTTTCTTAAATTGAGATGATGATTTTAAGAAAAATATAAATACCAATAGAAGTAAAATTAAACCTATAACGGGTCCTGGAATATTAATTTCAAAAAACTTTTGTATTGCTTCACCCAAAAGCTGAAAAAAAAATATTATAAATAAACTTCTTAACATTTAGATAGTATTATCTTTTATAAACTTATCAGCCGCTGAAAGTATCAATTTTTTTCTTTCTAATTTCATTTTATCAAAAATTCTAACCATCATTGATAGTCTGGGGTTTTTAAGAAAAAATTCTCTATTTTTGTCAATAAATCTCCAGTAAAGACCATCCATTACATTGCACCATTCTCCTTTTTTAAAATCCATCATTTTCATAAAATATGCAGAACCGCAGATATAAGGCTTGGTTGCAAATATTCCTCCATCACTAAATAATCCCATGCCATATACGTTCGGAACCATCACCCAATCTGATGAATCTACAAACATTTCCATAAACCATTTATAAACAATTGTTGGTTTGATCTCACACAAGTTCATAATGTTGGATAAAATCATTAATCGCTCTATATGATGTGACCAGCCATAATTAACTGCATTTTTAATTGCATAATCTAACGGTGGTAAACCAGTGTTGCCTTGATACCAAGAATTTTTCATTTTTCTATTTTGTTTAAAAAAATTTCTTGTTTCCATTTCTTGAGAATAACTTTGATAAATCCCTCGCATAAATTCTCTCCAGCCAATTACTTGTCGAATGTAACCTTCCAATGAATTCATTCTAATTTTATTTTTTTTATGAAACTCAAGGACTTTTTGAATTACGAATTCAGGCGTTATTAATCCAAGATTAATATAAGGGCTTAATGCACTATGAAAAAGGATGTTGTCCTTTTGATCGACTGCATCTTCATAATCTCCAAATAAGTTTGCCTTCTCTTTTATAAAAAAATTTAAAAGTTTAACGACATCGTTGTATTCAGTTGCAAACCAAAAATTTTCTGTTTTACCAGGGTGATCTTTAAATAATTTTTCAATAAGTGGTTTTAATTTTTTTGTATGACTAGTTTCATTTATTTTTGGAAATTTAGGTGCGGATATATTTTTGGGGAGTTTATTTCTATTTTCTTCATCAAAGCTCCACTTTCCGCCAATAGGATTTCCATCAGAACCCATTAATATTCCAGATTTTTTTCTAACTTCTTTATAAAAAGTTGCCATAAAAGGCTTTTTTGATTTTGCTAAGTAGTTTTTAAATTCTTGTCTAGAGTTTAAAAACATTGGCGTTTGAATAATATTCCAGTCAATTTTTTCTTTTTTAAAAAATAAAGAAATTTTTTTTTCAAAAAACTTATCTTCTATTTCAAAGCTAGATACTTGTTTGATTTTTTTTTCTGTAATAACTTTTTTTATTTTTTTTAAATAATCTTCGCTAAAATCTTTGTCTTCAATTTTTACATAATCTAATTTAAATTTTTCAGCTTTTAAATTATCTCCATAAGATCGCATTGAAGATAAAAATAATAGAATTTTTTGTTTATGATGTTTTTCATAGGTGCAAAGACCTTTGTCTTCTGCCATAAAAAATGTATGATCCTTTTTGAAGCGGTCGATGTATTTTGTTGGAAATAACTGATTACCAAGTATAAAAAATAACTTCATGGTTAAATATAACTAATTAAAATTTGTATGTCAGAAAAATATCTAATTTTTGGTGCGACAGGCTCTATTGGATCAAGCCTTGCAGAACAATTAAAAGGTTCGGGGCATGATATTCATCTGGTTGCAAGAAATGAAGGTGAAGTAAGTGCAATTGCAAGTAAACTTGGATGCTCTTTTACAGTAGTCGATGTTCTAGAAAATAATTTTATAGAAAAAGTAAAAGCTGATGTACCAGAGATAAAAGGCATTGCTTATTGTGTAGGCTCTATTGATTTAAAACCCCTGCGGATGGTCAAAGAAGAGGATTTCAATAAATGCATGAAGCTAAATTTATATTCAGCTGTTGAAGCAATTAAAGGCTATCAAGAAAGTTTAAAAAAAAATAAAGGTTCGATTGTGTTATTTTCAACAGTTGCAGCACAAAGAGGATTTACTAACCATACAATTATTGCATCAGCTAAAGCAGCAGTTGAAGGTTTGACAGTTTCTCTTGCAGCTGAGTTTGCTCCAAATATTAGAGTTAATTGTATTGCTCCTAGTCTAACAAATTCAAAAATTGCTGAACCGATGCTTAAAAACAAAGTGCTTGCTGAAGGAATAGCAAAAGCACATCCCTTAAAAAGGCTGGGTGAAGGAAAAGACTCTGCTTCATTGGCAAAATTTTTAATTACTGAGGAAAGCTCTTGGATCACTGGGCAAATAATTGCAGTTGATGGTGGGAGATCAAAATTATCTTAAGGTGAAAAAAGCATTATTATTTTTTCTAATTTGTTTATTTGGTCAGGTTAGTTTTGCAAATGATATTAAGATTAGCAAAATTGTAGATCTGGAAGATCCTTGGGGATCAACATTTATTAATGATAAAGAATTAATTATCACTGAAAAAATTGGAAAAATTAAATTAATCAATATTGAAACTGGTGACATCAATGAAATTAAACATAATATAAATTTTCTAGTTGATGGTCAGGGTGGTTTGTTAGATATAATTTATAAAGATCAATATGTGTGGGTATCATATTCTGAAGATAGAGGATCAGGTAAATCAAATACCTCTATAGTAAGAGGCAAATTTAATAACAAAAATATTAATTTTAAAAATATTTTTCAAGCAAGCCCTGATATCGATTCAGGCTATCACTATGGTTCACGTTTAGCTATTAAAGGTAATCAAATTTATGCATCAATTGGTGAAAGAGGTGCGGGAATGATAGCACAAGATCCAACCAACCATACTGGCAGCATTATAAGAATAAATTTAGATGGAAGTGTTCCAAAAGATAATCCTAAATTTCAAGGTCAAGATAGTTGGTTACCTGAAATATACCAAATAGGTGTTCGTAACCCTCAAGGTTTAACTTATTCTAAATTTGATGATAAAATTTATGCAAGCAATCATGGAGCTAGAGGTGGTGATTGGTTTGGTGAAATAAAAAAAGGTGAAAACTATGGATGGAAAATATTAGGTTGGGGTGGCACAAACTACTCTGGTATACCTATCGGCCCAAAGTGGGAGCCTGGATTTACTAAAGCAATTCAATATTGGGTACCATCTATCGCTGCTAGTGCAATAACTATATATGACGGAAAAGAGTTTAAAGAGTGGAATGGAAAAGCATTAATTACATCTCTTAAAGATCAGTCGCTTAGAATTTTAGATTTTGAAGATCTTGATAATGTAAAAGAAGAAATAATTTTTAAAGATAAGATAGGAAGAATTAGAGATATTCAAGTTCATCCTATAAATGGAAAGATTTATTTTTTAGCAAGTGGTAGTTTGTGGGTGATGGAAAAAAATTAATTATCTAATAATTTCTTTTTCGCTTTATCAAATTCTTCTTGTGTCAAAACTCCCGATTTTAGTAATTCATTTAGTTTTGTTATTTCGCTACTTAAATTTGAGTTAGTATCTAAATCATTATTTAAACTATCAGATTGAGTTTCATTATCTTTATTTGGAGCATTGTCTACTTTTGCCTTAAAACCAGTCATAATTGCCGAACCACCAAGATAAAAAACAAAAATTAATATTGGTACAGCTAATATTAAAAAAATTAATTTTTCCATTTTCTAATCCTCATCTTCGTCCTCATTTCTCCAACCTTTTTCATACATTAAATACCCAGCTAATATAACAGCAAAAGTACCTGCTATCATTCCATAATCAAAACCAACTTGTTTTCCATACAAATGCCATCCTAATTGAGTAGCACCAATGGGTACAGCCGTTAATAAAAGCATAATAATTGCAATCCTATACGGATATTTGGGTCTTTTCATAATATGAGACTATCAAAAATAAACTAAAATTAATTTTTAATTTATTCTTTGAGACAATAAAACTTCTATAAAAAGTCTTTAATTTTGAGATCTTTTAAAACAATCAATTGTATTTTTTAACAAACACGCAATTGTCATTGGACCAACACCACCTGGAACTGGTGTTAAAGCCTTCGCAACTTTTGAAACTTCATCAAAATTTACATCTCCAACAATTCCCTTTTCAGTTTTGTTTATTCCAACATCAATCACGATTGTGCCCTCTTTAACCCAATCTCCTTTTACAAGTTCAGGGATACCAACTGCTGCAACAATAATGTCAGCCTCTAAACATTCTGCTTTCAAATCTTTTGTTTTAGAATGGGTAATTGTGACTGTACAATTTTCTTTTAATAGTAATTGTGTCATTGGTTTACCATTTAAATTAGATCTTCCAATTACAACTGCTTTTTTTCCACTTAGATTTGGTTCAATTTTTTTTATAAGCAAGTAACATCCAAGAGGAGTACACGGTACCGAACTTTCATATCCCGAAGATAAATTGCCAACATTCATTGGATGAAAACCATCTACATCTTTTGACGGATCTATGGTTTCAATAATTTTTTGTTTATCAATATGTTTTGGCAAAGGCAGTTGAACCAAAATTCCAGAGACTAAATCATCTTTATTCAGCTCTTCAATTTTATCTAATATAACTTTTTCCTCTACAGTATCAGGATATTTAATCACTTCAGATTTCAAACCAACTTCATTTGCAGATTTTTCCTTATTTCTCACATAAATTTGGCTTGGTGTTAAATCACCTATCAAAATTACTGTTAATCCTGGGACTTTGTTGTATTTTTCTTTTAAAGAGGTGACTTCTTTTTTTAATTCTTCTCTCAGCTCTGCTGCAGCTTTTTTACCATCAATTAAAATCATAATATTTAAAATATCAAAGGAGCAATATAGAGTTTCATGCAAATTTCAATAAACCAAATTAATAAAAGAAGAATAATTGGAGAAATATCTAAAGATCCCAAATTAGGTAAAAATCTTCTTATTCGATTTAAAAAAGGATCTGTTAATCTATGAGTGAGCTCAAGTATTGAATACACAAATCTATTGTGCGTATTTAATATATTAAAAGCAATCAACCAGCTTATAACTACGTTGGCTATCACCACATATGAGTAAAGTTTTAATATCTGCAATATCAGATAAAAAATAGCTATCATTTCTTTTCGATGTAAATTGATTGACTTGGAAAAGCAAAAGAAGCTTTGTTGCCTTCTACTATTTGTTTTATTTCTATTGCTAGTTTTTCTTTAACTTCCAACCAATCATTCCAACTTCCAGATTTTGTAAAACATCTAACTAATAAGTCTATGGAGCTATCTGAAAATTTTTCAATTCTAACAGCAACTCCTAAGCTTTGATTGAAATCTTCGCTTTTATTAATATAGGCCTCAATATCATCCCTAATCTTTTTCAATTGATCTACCGTGGTGTTATATTGGAGCGTAATAGTCCATCTTATTCGCCAATTAGAAGTTTCGCTAACATTAGTAACTGCATTTTCTGCAAATTGAAAATTTGGGATAATTGCTAAAGATTTATCAAATTTTCTAATTGATGTTGATCTAAAACCAATTTTCTCAACAGTGCCTTCGATTACTCCATCAACAGATATCCAATCTCCAATCTTAAATCTTTTTTCAACTAAAACTAATATTCCTGAAATTAAATTTTTGAAAAGATCTTGCGCACCTAAAGCAACAGCAACACCAAACAAGCCAAGCCCTGCAATAATTGGTCCTATTTTTATTCCCCATAACTCTAAGACTGCAGCAAGTCCTAAAATAAAAATTAATATTTTTAATGATTTTATAATCCAGCCAATTAACTCTCTTGAAAGTAACTGATCCAATCCACTTAGCACATAAGAGACAGGTTCTATAATTTGATGAATAATCCAAAAAATCAAAATTGTAATTAATGTTCTATTAATTGTATCTACAATCTCTCGTCCTTCTAAAGAAAAAGACATATAATAACTTGCTATAAAGAAACCTATTACAATAGGTAAAAACCTTGCTGGTCCTATTAAAGAACTAACAAAAGTATCGTCCAATTTATTGGTAGTTTTTTTGGATATTATCTCTAATTTTTTGATAATTACTTTGCTGATAATTCCTCTAAAAACTAAAAAAATTAGAAAGATTCCAATTCCAATTAAAATCTGAAATATATCAACGCCTAAAATCCCCTGATTCCAAACGGACAAAAAAATATCTGAGAAATTATTTATTAATTCCATAGTTAAATTTTATATAACAAAAACTCCTCTTCTCCAGGATTAAAAAGAAAAATTTTTTTCCATTTAATTTCATTCAATATTGATGAGGTTTTTTCGCCCATACACATTAAATTTGTGTCCATCCAAAAGCTTTGCAAATTTTCATTTTTAATGAAATTCAAAAAGCTTAGGGCACTGTTATATGAATATATGTAAACAATATTTGGAATATTGCCCCTTAATTTTTCAACAAAATTATCGTCATAAATCTTATTATGGTTTGTTTTATAATTAATCAGTCTTTTGACGGAGTACCCATCATTGATTAATTGTTGATCTAAATCCGATGAAATAATTTCACCACTTACATAAACCACATCACCATCAGACGGATTAAAATTTTGTAATATTAATTCCTTTAGATTTCTTACATTACCCTCAGCAGCTATTATATTTTGAAAACCTGCACTTTTAGCTTTTTTTTCAGTTGCTAATCCAACACAAAAGCACTTAATATTTTTATCAATTTCTTTTGTATCTAAAAATTTAATTGCATTTGCACTTGTAAAAATGATGCTTTTACAATCAATTATTTTTTTTTGATCGTAAGGAACTTTTTCTATATTTAGCAAGGGTAGATGAGAGACCATGTGTCCAAGGTCTTTAAATCGAAGAATTAAATCTGAACAATCTTCAAGCTGTCTTGTCAAAAGTATATGCATTTTATTTTTTATAATTTCCTTTAGATTTTGCTTTTAAAACATTGCCGATTTGTATACCTATTTTATCAAACTCTTTAATATCTTTTGTTTCTTTCTCATAATATCTATGTGTTCCATCAAGAGAGAAAAGCTCTGCTTCAAGTTCAATCTTATCATTTTTTAAAACAGCATGAGCTCCTACTGCTGTTTCACAATCACCTTCTAAAATTTTTAAAACATCTCTTTCAGCAACTGCACACTTATAGGTGCTTGGGTCATTTATCTTGTTGAGTAATTCAATAATTGAAGAATTATTTTCCTTGCATTGAGCACATATTATGCCTTGTCCCGCACTTGGAATAATCTCATCAGTTAAAAATATTTGTGTTATTTCTTTTTCTAACCCTAGAGATTGAATGCCCGCCAATGAAAGAATAATTGCATCATACAAACCTTCTTTAAGTTTTCTAATTCTAGTATCAACATTACCCCTAATTAATTTACAAGAAATATTCTCCTTCAGTCTTTTGATTTGAAATTCTCTTCTAAAAGATGAAGTACCTATTATTGAATTTGTTTTTATCTCCTGAAGTTTAATTCCGTCCCTGCTGATAAGAATTTCTCTTGGATCATTACGGTTTAAAAAAAAATTTGATAATAAACCTTTTGTTTCTATAGCTGGCATATCTTTAAGTGCGTGCACAGCAATATCTATTCTGTCTTCTAAAAGTTCCTTTTCAATATTTTTTGAAAATAATCCTTTCCCACCTACTTCGGATAATCTTTTATCCTGAACCTGGTCACCTTTTGTTATTATTTCTTTAATTATAATTTGGTCTTCTCGTAATTCAGAATTTTCTAAAATTTTATTTTTTACTTTTTGAGCGTAAATAAGTGCTAATTTGCTCCCTCGCGAGCCAATTATAATTTTTTCTTTTTTCATACTTGTAATGAGATTGTACTATTAATAGAACCTATTTGAATGAGCAAAAAGCCAATAATTCTTGGAATTGAATCTAGCTGTGATGAAACAGCAGCATCAATAATAACAGAAAATGAGCAAGGAATACCAATAATTTTATCAAATATTGTATCCAGCCAAGTTGAGGTTCACAAAGAGTTTGGTGGAGTTGTGCCGGAGCTTGCTGCAAGAGCACATGTTGAAAAAATTGATTGGATTGTTCAAAAAGCAATTGATGACAGTGGTCTCAAAGCAGATGATATTGATGCTGTAGCTTCTACTGCTGGCCCGGGTTTAATTGTTTGCTTGTCTGTTGGTCTTAGTTTTGGAAAATCATTTGCCTCTGCAATGAATATACCTTTCATTTCTGTGAATCATTTAGAGGGTCATGCTTTAAGTCCTAAATTAAATTCAAAACTCGATTATCCATATTTATTATTGTTAATTTCAGGAGGACACTCTCAATATTTATCTGTTGAAGGACTTGGAAGTTATAAAAGATTAGGGACTACAATTGATGATGCGCTTGGTGAAGCGTTTGATAAAACTGCTAAACTTCTAGGCATAGAGTTTCCTGGTGGTCCACAAATTGAGGTTCTGGCTGAAAAAGGAGATCCAAATAAATATCAATTACCCAAACCGATCTTTAATAAAGGTGGCTGCAATCTTTCTTTTGCGGGATTAAAAACTGCGATACTTAAAGTAAGCAAAAATATTAAAAATGAACAAGATAAATTTGATATTGCCGCATCATTTCAAAAAACAATTTTAGAGATTATGTATAAAAAAACAAAAAATGCTTTTTATGAGTATGAAAAAAATAATGTGAATAAAAAAACATTTGTGGTTGCAGGAGGTGTGGCGGCAAATAAAAAGATTAGATCTATGCTTATAAATCTTTGTGAAGAGAATAATTATAAAAGTATATTTCCCCCAATAAATTTATGTGGGGATAATGCTGCAATGATAGCAATGGTTGGTTTAGAAAAATTTAAATTAAAACAATTTAATGATTTAGATTATCCTGCTAAACCTCGATGGCCGTTAGATGAAAATGCAGCATTTTTAAAAGGTGCTGGAGTAAAATTATAATGCAATATTGGTTAATGAAATCAGAGCCCGATGTTTGGTCTATTGATCAGCAAAAAAAAGCTGGTTCAAAAGGTGCTCCTTGGGATGGAGTTAGAAATTATCAAGCAGCCAAAAATTTGAAATCCATGAAAAATGGTGATCAATGTTTTTTTTATCATTCAAATATTGGAAAAGAAATTGTAGGCATTGTTGAAGTTGTAAAAGAAGCGTATTTAGATAAAACTGACAAGTCTGGTAGATTTGTAGCTGTGACAGTTAAATTTGTTAAGAAACTTGAAAAAGCGATTACCCTTGAAGAGATTAAAAAAGTGAAGGAATTAGCCCATTTATCCTTAATAAAACAAAGTAGACTGTCGGTAATGCCTATAGACTCTAAAAGCTGGAAAATTTTAAATAAGATGAGTAAAATTTAATATAAAAATATTTCACCATGCCAAAAAAAAAGAAAAAAACTAAAACAAAAGTAAAAAAAAAATCT